>CAYOBS010000084.1:0-11737 GCA_964402305.1 uncultured Planctomycetaceae bacterium
TGCGGATCGCGTACCGGTCTCCTTGGCAGAATCCGTTCGTCGAAAGATTCGGGGGGACAGGGTTGCGGCGAGGTCGGCGGCGCGGTCGGCGGCGCGGTATCATCGGGCTTAGATGCGGCGGACGGCTCGACCGTCCTGTCATGCAGGAGAAGATGCGGAACCGGATATTGGACTCGAGATTGGAATCTTCAGAAAGGCCGACGGCGGTCGTCGGCGGGAATCTATCCAGGAAATCTCGGATTATAGGCATAGCGTCCCGGCGGGAAAGACAAATCCGCAGAGAAAAAACCGGAGTCGAGAGACAGAAATCCGTTTGCGGCGCAGATCGTCTCGTGTGCCTGCCGGCCAGGCCAGGCAGCCTCCGGCCTTGGCCAAGGGCGCGTTGGAGGACGCGGAAGGGACGGCCCGCGATGGAGAGTCTTGCGCCGGCTGGTTGCGGAATTCGAGACCTTGGACCTGTCGGTCGGGTTAAAACCGGCAGAGAACCGATTCTTCATTTGTCTCCGCACATGATTGCTTCGAATCGTCAGGACTGCCGGCAGCGGTTGCCGGCGATGAACCAGATGGGCAGTCTCTGCCCGGATGCCGGTCAACTGTCACCGGTTGGCCGATTCGGCGCCGTGCAACTGTGCATCGCGCGAGGTTTTGACTATGGGAAAGACAACAGGAAGGCGTGAGTTCCTCAAGACAGCGGGGTTGGCTGCGGCGGGCGCGACGGGGTTTTGCCGGTCCGTCGGCAAGGCGGAGGATGCGAAGAAACCCGGCGGCAAGGCCGCAGCGGCCGACTTCGTCCCCGAGACGCCGGCCTTTCCGGCGGACCCGCCGGCCACGTGGCTCACATATCACCTGGCGCACCCCGGTCCCGGCGGGGCGATGCCCGGCGACCCCAACTGCGCCATCTACTGGAAAAGCCGGTATCATCTCCACTACATCTACCAGCACAAGCATGGCCACTCGTTCGCCCATGTCTCCAGCGAGGATCTGCTGCACTGGAAGTGGCACCCGACGACGCTGACTCCGCCTAAGACGGGGCATGGCATGTTCAGCGGAACGGCCTTTCTTACAAAGGAGGGCAACCCCGCCATCATCTACCACGGCCAGGGGTCCGGAAAGAACCAGTTGGCCTTCGCCCTGGATGAGAAGCTGGAAGAGTGGACTAAACCCGAACCTCTCCTGCCCAAGGAACCATCCGGCGAGGATTCCAAGGTGCGTCAATGGGATCCCGACTGCTGGCTGAACGGGCAGACGTATTACGCGATTACCGGCGGCGGTCCGCCGCACCTGATGAAATCCAGGGACCTGAAGGATTGGGTGAATCTCGGCCTCCTGATGCACGATAAAATGCCGGCCACCCTGGGGGTCAACAAGGGCGAGGATGTCTCGTGCGCCAACATGTTCAAACTCGGTAACAAGTGGATGCTGCTGTGCATCAGCCACCAACTGGGCTGCCGCTATTACCTTGGCGACTTCAAGGACGAAAAGTACCTCCCCGAGTTCCACGCCATGATGAACTGGAACGCGTGGGACTTTTTCGCGCCCGAGAGCCTGCTGACCCCCGACGGCCGGCGGGTGATGTGGGCATGGTGCCTCCTGAAGGGCCTGCCGATCCAGGCAGGCATCCAGTCGCTACCGCGCGAGCTGGATCTGCCCGACGACGGCGTGCTGCGTATCAGGCCGCTGCGGGAGCTCGAGACGCTCCGTTACGACCAGAAGAGCCAAACGGGCCTGGCCGTGAAGGCCGACAGCGTCTATCCGCTCAAGGATATCTCCGGCGACGCGATAGAGATCCAGGCGACATTTGGCCCGACAAAGGCAAAGCGGTTCGGCGTTCAGG
Organism: uncultured Planctomycetaceae bacterium; assembly: GCA_964402305.1. Lineage (GTDB taxonomy): Bacteria > Planctomycetota > Phycisphaerae > SM23-33 > SM23-33 > JAUWQU01. The sequence goes on from CAYOBS010000084.1 coordinate 1,835, forward strand.
TGTACTGCGACAAGGACGGCGCCAACGGGTTTTCCATCATGGTCGAACCGCAGGCCAAGGCCCTGACGCTGGGCGGCATGAAGGTCCCATTCGAGCTGAAGGGCGACGAAGACCTCGCATTGCGGGTCTTCCTGGACAAGAACGTGATCGAAGTCTTCGCCAACGACCGCCAGGCCGCCGTCGCCGCTCACAAGTACGCCCCCGAGAATCTGGGCGTCAGCCTTGTCAGTAGCGGCGGGGACGTGATGGTCAAGGAAGTCAAGGGCTGGAAGATGAAGTCGATCTATGCCGGCCGGTAACCGCAGTGAAACGGCGCTTTCAGAGAAGGAGAACGTCATGAGTCCAATCAACGGTTTCGCATTACGTTTAGTGTTATTGGTGTTTCTCGGCCTGGCCGGAACAGTTTCGGCCCAGGAGGGTACTATCACCTATGAACCAGGCGAAGGCGCCGGCAAAGGTAAGCACATCGTGTTCGTGTGTGGCGAATGGGAGTATCGCTGTGAAGAGAGCCTGCCGATGCTCGCCAAGATCCTGGCCAAGCGGCACGGGTTCAAATGCACGGTCCTCTTCTCCATGAACCCCAAAGACGGCACGGTCGACCCGAGCGTGAAGAACAACATTCCCGGGATGAGCGTTCTGAAGAGTGCCGATCTGATGGTCCTGTTTGCCATGGATCTGACTCTGCCCGAGGAGCAGATGAAGCACTTTGTCGACTTCCTGAACACGGGCAAGCCTGTATTCGGAATCCGCTGCACGCTGCTGTCATTCCGCTACGGAAAGGACTCGCCCTATGCGCGTTATGACGTGGGCAATGGCGGTTATGCGGTCGATTTGTTTGGTGAATCATGGAAAGGCCACTACGGCGACCACGGCAAGGAAAGCACGCGGGGGCTGCGCGCAGGCCTGAACGAATCGCATCCCATCCTTCGCGGCGTGCATGATGTCTGGGGCCCGACGGACGTCTATCGCGTCACCAAGCTCCCGGCCGACGCCACGGTGCTCATGTACGGCCAGGTCCTCACGGGCATGAAGCCCGACGACCGGCCTAACTTGCAGAAGTCGATCATGCCGATGGTGTGGACGCGGGAGATCAAGCGCGATTCCGGAAAGGTGTCTCGAGTGGTGATGAGCACCATTGGCGCCGCGCCCGACATGGAAAGCGAAGACCTGCGCCGCCTCTATGTGAACAGCATATTCTGGGCTGTGGGCCTGGAGTCCGCCATCCCCAAGAAGGCGGATGTAAGTTATGTCGGCGGCAACTGGAAGGCGTCTCCTTTTGGCGGAGGCAAGTTCATCCGTGGCCTCAAGCCGGCCGACTTTGCGGTGAAGGCGGAATAGGCGCAGTCAAGTGCGGTTCTTATTCGCGGGAGAACATTCATCATGGCCACAAACCTGATGTCCACGACGATCTTTGTACTTGCAACGATGCTATGGTTCACGATGGCCGGCGAGCCGGTGAGAGCACAGACGACGGAGGCAGGCAAGCCGCCGGTCTTGATCGAAAAGACGTCCGCGCCGTCCGAAACCATCCAGGCCGGTTTCTTCACGCCAAAGCGCAAGGGCATGATATGGGATACCTGGATGTACTACGACGACGGCAAGTACTACATGTACTACCTGGCCGGACCGTTTGGGCATTGGGATGGGCACGAGTTGGCCACCTCTGAGGACGGCGTACACTGGAAAGAATACAGCGTCATGGTCAAGCCCCGCGCGGGCGTGACCTGGATGGGCACCGGCCATATCTGGAAGGCGCCTGACTTCGACCAGACTCACCGCTGGGTAATGAACTACTCCGAACACACGGGCGTCAAGCAGGACATCATGTTTGCCACCTCCACAGACCTGCTGAACTGGACCAAAGTGGATGAGAAGCTTCGTTTTGTGCAGGATGCCCGGTGGTACAAGGAGAAGGGCCGCTGGGATTGTATCGACGCCGTCCAGCGCGCCGACGGCAGCCTGTATGGCTACTTTACCGCCGACCCCGACACAGCCAAGGTCAAGTACCGGCCTTGCGGGTTCGGTCTTGCCGAGAGTAAGGACGGCATCACCTGGACGGCGCTTCCGCCCGTTGCGGGCGATATAGCAGGCGAATTCGGCGGGATTCAGAAGATCGGCGGGAAGTACTACATCCTTATCAGTGAAGGCCGCGTCGCCGTCGGCGACAAGCCGGAGGGGCCCTTTCTCGCGCAGAAGAAGAACCCCAATGCCTTTGGCCGGGGCTGCGACATCTATTTCCCCCGTTTCTTCCACAACGCCCCTGGCGGCCCGCTGGTCAATCATTTTTACACGGGCGAGATGGTCTATGCGGCGCCTCTGAAAGATATAGAAGTAGACCGTGAAGGCATTCTGCGGCTGAAATGGTGGAAGGGCAACGACAAGCTCAAAGCCAGGCCGGTGGAAACTAGGCTGGTCGCGGCAGGCAGCGAGTACGCCTCCTCGCTCAGGATGCTGGAGGCGAAACTGGACCTGAGCCGAACCAATGTCATTGAAGGCACAATGGCGGAGGCGTCGTCGCCGGCCGCGGGCGACGGCAAACGCGGCATCTACTTCGACCAAGGCAAGGGGCGGGGCTGGTGCCTGCTGCTGGCGCGCGAGGCCGTCCAGTTCGGCGAAATCAAGGCCGACGGCGGCGATTTCAAAATCCGGCAGACCTCCAGCCGCGACCTGGACCTCGGTGCGGCGCTCAAGTTCCGCCTGGTCATCCGGGGCGACATGATGGAACTGTACGTCAACGATTACCTGATGAACCTCAAGCGTCTGGCCTGCAACGGGCAGATCGGTTTCATGGGCGCCGATGGCGCGGGCGCCTTCAAGGACATCGCGGTTTGGCAAAGCAACTGATCTGCCCGGCCAACTCGAAAAGGTACCCCTGCGACCTCCCGGTTGGGAGTCACAGGCAACTTTCGAGAAGGAGAAGACCCATGAGACATTACGTTCTGCTGATTTGTGCCGGGTTGGTCTATAGCACGGTTGCCGCGGAGCCGACGACGATCCACCCGGATGCTGGCGGTCTGGCGGGCTGCCAGCTTGCCAATGATAAGCTGAATGTCCGCATTTCGGGCGCCGGCAAACTGCTTTCCGTGGAGAATCGGCTGGCGTCGGAGACCTACGCCTTTGAGTCCGACGCGTTCGAGTTGGATACCGATCTGGGACTCTTTTCGAACAAGGTCACCGGGCCGGTCCGGGTTCGCAAGGAGGGGAGCCGGGTTGTTTTTCACTTCGAATTCGACCGACGCGCAACGGGCAAGGTCGGCGTTGATCTCATCTATACGCTGGGGGATACCAGTGGTTTCTTCCGCCGCGCCTTGAAGGTCACCAACAGCGTTCCGCTCAGGGTAAAGAGCCTGCGGATGGGCAGAACCGCTTTCACGAAACCGGCCAACGAAACGGTTCATTACCTAACCTTCTGGCAGGCGCCCACCGTCGAGTTCATCCGCTACGCGCGTGGCGGCCTTTTCACCGGTATCGAGAATCCCTTCTACAAGGCCGACCTGGACGAGTGGGGCGTCGCGCTGAGCTTTGAGCCCGGTCTGATCCTCAAGGCAGGTGAAGGCTACCAGAACGAACCGCAGTTCATGGGCGTCTACAAGAGGTCCGGCGTGATGATCGAAGACAGCGAGCGGCCGTTCCGATATCCCAACGGCTCGGGCTACGTGCCGATCGACCGCAACGAAAGCCGGGCCATGCGGGCCTTTGCGCTCGATTACCTGGCGCCTGCGCAGAAGGGCTTTCTCAACATCAATTATCAGTTCTTCCACCCATTGCCTCAGATGCCAAGCAATGAGGGTGACAAGTCATATTTCCTCAAGACCATCAATACCTTCGCGGATATTGGCGGCGACCGGATCATCTTCAAGCCATTGCATCCCTACAGGAAGCCTGACGCCGCGACGGCCTATTGGAACGTGCTGCCGGACGATGAAACCGCGACGGCCCGGCAAATCGCGCAATACGCCGAGGCCAAGGGCATCTCCTACGGGTTCTACATGGGCTGCGCCGCGCATGGCGGCGAAGGCAATGCCGCGGGCCTTCCCTTCAGGCCGGACCGGCCGGAGTGGAAGAAGATGGATGCCGCGGGCCGCCGCGCCCCGGATAACTGCATCGGCTGCGACGAGTTCTATCAGTGGTGGTTCCGCGTGCAGGACAATACCATCAAGAAGTACAAGCTGAGCAATTGGAGTTGGGACCCCAGTCTCGGCTCGGCCATGAACTGTTATGACGAAACCCACGGACACATTGCCGGCCGAGGCGCTTACAAGGGCTGGCGGCGATGCATCGAACTCACCGGCCGGCTGAAGCAGGAGAACCCCGGGCTCTTCATCCAGGCGTTCTACGGCACCAAGCAGTTCGGTCTGTGGGGGCTGAAGGATGTCGACGGACACGAGGTCTACAACGAGCAAACCGCCTGCGTGTCCACGCACCACACCCAGATCAGCGACGACCGGCAGAACGCCGATGGGCTGCGTTTTCAGAACTACTGGTCCATGCGTTTTCGCTTTCTTCCCACGGTCATCGGGCATCCCCTCGTGGGTCGCATGAGCGAGGGAACTTGGGACCGGGAGCTGGTGAAGGCCTGCGATTTCTACGGTTGGCAGTACAGCCTGATGTCGGCCTTGGCGGTCAGCGGCTCGATTATGCCCGCGATCCTTCCCTACGAGAGCGACCTTCTTCCCGGATACAAGGAGTTCTACAAGAAGTGGACCGCCTGGGCCAAGGCCAACTTCGATCACGTCCAGTATACTGAGCCGTTCGGCGAGCAAGTCCAGCCGGGAGCCGTCGACGGCTACGCGCGGATCAAGGGCGATCACGGGTTCATCTTCCTTTTCAACGGCAATCCGCGCTCCTCCCGGATCACCTTTGAAGTCGGTGACGAGATCAACTTGCAGGAAGAGGGCGACTACGAGTTCCTGGAAATCTATCCCGCCGAGGCCCCCGTGATCGTGCTCGACGACCACGGCAATTCCGTCTTTGCCCACGGCCAGAAGGCCGCCCTGACGGTGCCGGCCAATGAATGCAAGCTGCTGGAGTTGCGACGCGCCGTCAAGGCGGACGGGCCCGTCCTGGTCGGCGCCGCCGGCCGCGCTGCGCTGGCCAAGGACCAGCTTGAGATTACGTCCGTTCGCGGCAAGCCAGGGCGAACTTATGCCCTGCGCGTCCGCCTGGAGGATCCGACCGCGGTGAGAACGGTCAAGGTAAACGGAATCGAGCAGGCGTTTTCTCGCGGTGACCATGAAGTCCAGTTGGGTATCCAGTTTGCCGGCGATACCTACGTGCGCGAGCTGGACCAATGGACGAAGCCCGACGGCCGCCTTTTTGATTTCCCCTACCACGTCAGGCAGGACGCGCTGGAGATCAAGACCCTCTTCAGAGTGAGCAAGGACGTCGCTGGGCTTCTGCAAAGGGCGAGGCCCAAGAACTTCGCGGAAATGGGCCCGAAAATTGCCGCCTGGCAGGCCGACGGCCGTGGTTCTTACAGCTATCACAACTTCACTTGCTGCCGCCCGGACCGCTTGTGGCTGATCGTGCCTTTTACCCTGCAGCGGGTCGGCGACGTCAAGGTCACCATCAACTCCAAGCAGCCAGGGGCGCTCATGAAGCATGATCGCAACGGCCACAGTTTCTACGTGGACATCACCGACCTGGTGGAGTACGGTGCGGACAATGAAATTGCGATCTCCATGCGGAACCTGGACCAGAACGAGTTCATGGGACCGTTTTTGCTGTATCCGGACGAAGCCCCGGCAAGTCAAGTGTTGCCAAAGCCCTCTCCGGCACTTACGCCCGTTGTCTACACACGCTCGCTAATTCCTCCCGGTCCGCCCCGCTATATCAAAGGCGCGAAACGGCCCGTAATTACCGATGCCAAGGTGACCGGAAACGTGACGCTGAGCAGGCCGACGCAACTGAGGGTAAGAGTTGACGTTCCGCCCGAGAAGCTCCGCGCCGTGAACTATACCGAATCCGGCTTCGGATGGATGGGCGTTCACGCTTTGGGATACGACGGGACACTCGGTTGCTGGACCGGCCAAGTCGTGCCCGGAAACCGCGCGGCAATCCAGGAAAGCGAGTACATCCACGTGTGGGCGGTCGACCGTGATGGCCTGCATAGCGACTACTACCCGGTCAAAGTCGGGTGGGATTTTGTAAAATGAATGGTTGTAAAGGAGTGTTCCGGCAGCTGATGCGAGGCTGGTCCCGTCGCTCGGGAAGGACGAAGCTGCCCCTATTGTGCCGGCGGGAGCAAAGCTCACTGGGAAGATTCTGCAATAATCAACCAGAAGGAGTACACGACAGTGCAAATGAAACAGCCTGCTTCAATCATGATCGTCACGTTGATGCTGATCGGCGCGGGACACGTCTGTCGAGCGCAACAGGAACCGGCCGATCGCGGAACGCACCTCTACCAGCCGTCCGGCGTCCGAGTGCATGGCCCTGCCGCCAGCGATGAAGCACTGGTCGCTGACGACGCTGCGGGAGAAGCTCATCAAGATCGGTGCGAAGGTCGTGGCGCATTCCCGGTACGTGGTCTTTCAGATGGCGGAGGTCGCCGTGCCCAAGCGACTGTTCCGGGCGATCCTGGAACGGATTCGACGGTTGTCCCGCCCGGCCACTGGTCCGGTGCCTTCGGGATGATCGGTGGGGGCGTCCATTTGCATTGAACACGCGGGAGGACAATGGTGATCTTGCGCACAACCTGCAAAAACAACGCAGTGGCGGTCGCCCCCCGACGGATTGGGGGGCAGTCCGGCCTCTTCACGGGGCATTCTGGCCTTGGATCAGGAAGGAGAATGTGCAAAATGTGGATTGACAGAACTCGCGGGGGGGGGACAATACAAACAAATCGGCCCGACGACGGAGTCGGGCAGGTCATCTGGGGAATCCCGGGTGAAGCGTTAAACGCAAACAGCCCGGACGACCGGGCTCGTCCCTGCGCGCAAGGAGATCGACATGGTCGAGTTACTGACGCTGGTCTGGCTCTTCAACACGTCGCAGCCCGCGCGGAGCATGCTGACGGCCCAGGCCCCGCATGGACAGTTGGTCGCCCCGGACGACACAGCCGCCGCAAAGACATTCACCGTCAAGTTCACGGTGGACCTGAAGAAGTTCGACGGCGAGAGGATCATTCTCGATATCCCAAACGTGCTCACCGTCCGCCTTCGCCAGCACGACCGCCGCGACCGCAGAGGGCAGAACTATCCCGCCTTTCCTATGCCCGATGGTTCCGTGCCCGTCCTGGAAGCTGCGGTCGTGCTCCATTCGGCCGAGCACCCGGACTGGAAGAACCTGGGCGTCGGCATTCCACTGGCCATGCTCAAGAACCCCCAGGGTCTGCACGAAGTCGTTCTCGACTTCACGGGCGTGCTCTGGACCCTGTACGTCGACGGCCGGCGCCTGGACAATAATTTCGGCTTCGGCTACCCGCGGTGGACGGAGCAGAACACGTGGAAGATCGATCCGCAGTACGTGACGGCGGCTTCGGTGTATCTGCCCGGGATCAAGGCCCAGAAGAAGCAAGCCGACACGCCCGATACGTCACCGAACATCCAATACTGGACCCCTCCGGGCCACAACTGCTGGGTGGGCGACGTCGCGGCGCTGTCCTACAAGGGCCGCTACCACGTGTTCTACCTGTACGACCGCCGCCACCATGGCAGCAAGTTCGGATGCGGCGGGCACTACTTCGAGCACCTCTCAACCGCGGACTTCAAGACGTGGACGGAGCACGAGGCCGCCGCGGCGATTGATGAGCAATGGGAGACAATCGGCACGGGCACGCCGTTCGTCTTCAACGACCAGCTCTGCCTCAGCTACGGGCTGCACACCACCCGCATCTACCCGCAGGACAGGACGACGCTGCCCGCCCAATGGGACTACCTGAAGAAGAACGGGCGCACGGGCAAGTTCGACCGCGCGACCACGCCCGGCGTGCCGGCCGGGGCGACCTACGCCGTCAGCGCCGACGGGGTCAACTTCAAGAAGTCGGGGATCATGTTCCACCCCTGCGAGAACCCCAGCGTCTACACGGACCCCGGCGGCAAGCTGCGAATGATGGCCAACTACCGCTCCAACGGCATCTGGGAATCGGATTCGATCGACGGCGGCTGGCGCTGCGTCAGTCCAGGCTTTCCGCCCGGGGGCGACTGCACCTTCTTCTTCCGCTGGGGCCGGTACGACTACATCATCGGCGGCTTCACGGGCCTCTGGTCCAAGCCGGCCGATGCGACGAACTACGAAGATGTCGTCCGCAAGGGGCTTGACTTCTACGACGGCTCGAACGTCCCGTCCATCGCGGAGATCGCGGGCGGGCGCTTCCTGATGGCCGCATGGATCCCCATCCGCGGCTGGGGAGGCAACCTCATAATCCGCGAGCTGGTCCAGTACCCCGACGGCCGGATCGGCTCGAAATGGATGAAGGAGATAACCCCGCGGACGGATGCGGCCGCGACCCTGGCGGCGAAGATCGCCGAGACAACGACGCTCCCGGCCGGCGACAAGTCGTTTCTGCTGACGTTCGACGTTCAGCCCGCGCAGGCGGGCAAGGGGACGTTGGGCATTTCGTTCCTGCCTGAGGCCGGGGAGCAGGCCGCCTGCGAGCTGCAGATTCGCCTGGACGATCTGCGGGCGCAGTTTGGCCGCGATTTGCTAACCGGCTTCGCCGGTGATGAGAAGTCCCTGCGGCAGCGCGGCAGCCCGCACGGAGTCGGCAACTACGCCATCGACAACCTGATCGGCGTCGACAAGCCGTTCGCCGTCCGCGTGATCGTCAAGGGCTGCGACAAGATCGGAGGCTCGCTGATCGACGCCGAAATCGCCGGCCAGCGCACGATGATCTCCTACCGCGCCGACCTGACGGTGAAGAAGATGCTCTTCCGGACGGACGGCGTCGAGCTGAAGAATGTCCAGTTCGCTCCGCTCAAAAAGCCTGAGTAGCCTGGGGCAGAGTTCGCTGCCGGCCCCTGCCAGCTTGCCTGGCAGGTGAAGAAGTTTGGGCGAGCTACAACGGCCGAAGCCCACGTTTCGCGGCCCCTGCCAGCTTGTCTGGCAAGTGAAGAAGTCTGGGCTGGCAGAGGTTGGTCTGGCAAGGGTAGGCCTCCAAGACTTCGTTAGTGTCAGTGAGGCCATAGCTTACCGCGTGATTCTGTGCGGTCAAGACCCCCAGGTCTGTTCGGGATTTGAGTGGGCCGAAAGTCGGTGGACCAATTGAGCGGCCCCCGTCGCCCACAGCGTGAGCAGTGATGCAACGAGGAATAACGGTTTGAGGAGGTGATGTTTCATGGAGCGGCTATTTGTTTGGACCCTGCGACCTCCGGGTTATGAGCCCAACGAGCTCATTTCCCCGAAGTACCTGCCTTTTCATAAGTTACGGAAGTGACCGTCAGTTAAGCGTCAGCTCTTCAGTCGCCATATTAGCCATATTCGCCATGATGCGCAACAATTTAGTTGCACTTTAGTTGCACCTGGGGCCGAAAACTGGGCGAAACAGTCCTCCGGAGTTCGCCTCAATGTTGCCTGTGAAGGCCTCGAACAGCCCGGTCCCTACGTTTGGTACTCCGGGTCTGGTTGCGCGGTGGTTACACTATCATGGCAACCGAGCCGGATGGGCGGAGAGGGAACGGCGGCTGAGTCTGTGGCGCAGCGATCTTAGCAGCTAGCAATCGAGAGCCTTCTCGACGCCCCGGCTGAGCCTTGCAGCCTCGCAAGCGGGGCCGCGGAGGCGAGCCTGTTCGGCAGAAGCGTTTCTCTCTGCATTCCTTGAGGAACAGCAGGGGTTTCATAATTCATCCGAGCCGTCGAAGCACTCCCCAACACGCCACCAAATCCTGCCATCGAGTGACCAAACTGGGTGGCGCGATGGTGCCAGCCCCGAGGCCGGCCATATGTCCTGGGAGGAACGGATAG
>CAYOBS010000085.1:0-11691 GCA_964402305.1 uncultured Planctomycetaceae bacterium
CCCGGCTACCCTGCTTCGCCAAGGGCTACGCAGGGCTGCGCCGGCTACCGGCTACTAACCCGCTCTCGCATTGCCGTGAATCCCCGTGTAATATATCTGTCAGGTATGCGATGGACGGCGATAGGAATTCACCTAACCTTCGGGTTGAGGCAGTGTCCGATAATACAGACTCATGGTCCGTGGACGCGCAGAAGCCCGGCGACGGCGAACTGGTTCGCTCGGCCAAGCGGGGCGACCTGGGCGCTTTTGAGATATTAGTCGAGCGTTACCAGCGTCAGGCGACGGCGGCTTCGTACCGCCTGCTGAACAACCGCGAGGACGCAATGGATGTTGTACAGGACTCATTCTTGAAGGCGTTTGACAAGCTCGACACGCTCAGTCAGCCGAGCCGGTTCGGGCCCTGGCTGATGCGAATCGTGAGCAACCTTTCGCTTAACTTCCGCCGCTCGCGGGCTTTGCGCAAGACCGACCCGCTGGATAACCTGGACGAGGACGCCGCCCACGCGCGGGACAGCCGGCAGGATTTGTCCATGCCGGATCCTTTGGCCCAGGTTTCCGCCAAGGAAGTCGGCAAGCTTCTGGACGAGGCCATCCGCCGCCTGCCGGACATGCAGCGGCAGGCGCTTGTGCTGTTCTCGATAGAGAAGCTGCCGCAGAAGGAAATTGCCGAAATGCTCGGTTGCAGCGTCGAGGCGGTCAAGTGGCACGTATTTACTGCCCGAAAGAAACTTAAAGGACAGTTCAAAGACTTTTTGTGATTTATGATTTGTGATTTGAGATTTGAGATTTGAGATTTGAGATGCGTCATACACAGGAAACGCGAAAAAGTCCGGGAGGTGGGGATTATGAATGAGCCGAAAAGACAGAATGATGAACGAGAGCTTCAAGAGCTTCGCCTGTGCGAGTACCTCGACGGCCAACTGAGCCATCGTCAGCGCCGCCGGCTTGAGAAGCAGCTCGACCAGGATGAACCCCTGCGCGACCAGTTGCGCCAATACGCCGCCCTGGACGGCCTGTTCGGACAACTTGCCGACCAGGACGTCGAAGGTTTCGACTTCGCCCGGCAGCGAGCGGAGATCGTCGCGGCGGCCGAGAGAAAAGCCCTGCTGGGCCGGAGAAGCCACAGGCCGGTATACTTCCAGCCGGTGTTTGCGGGCTTGGCGGCCGCGGCTTCCCTGCTGCTGCTGGCCGGCGTGTCGGTGATGCTGCTGAGCCGGCCCGGCAACGTGCCGGCCACGCCCACGGCCCCGGCTGTCAGCGTGCGCATCTTGCCGGCGGCGGGGGATATCGGCGGCAAGACAGTGGTGTACATGACGATGTCTCCCCCGGCCGGGCAGGAGTCGCCGCCGCGGCCGATGGCTGTCGCCAAGACATTTGCGCCTCCCGGGACGGTGGTCGTTTCGACCGGCGCGCACAGTCTGATCGAGCCTGCAAATCCCGAGACGATGCTGATTTACTGAGAAACAAGGCTTCAGACTTCTCCCGATGTACATCGGGACAGACTTCAGGCGCGAGCCACTGCGCTACCTGAAGCCTGTAGCCTGAAGCCTGAAGTCTGAAGTCTGAAGCCTGAAGCCTGTAGCCATCTTTTCTAAACAGGAGACATGCGATGAGCAAAACGGTCGTTGCATCCGGCACGTTGCTGCTGGTGGCAGCCCTGGCGTGGGTTCCTGCCTTTGGGCAGGGCGGCGTGAACGTGCAGGTTGCGCTGGACAAGCCCATTGATCTGAACATCAACGAGGTGCCGATCAGCCAGGTTTTCCAGCGCCTGACCGCGGCCAGCGGCGTGCGGTTCGTCATCGGCCAGGACGTCTACGAGTGCCTGCCGTATGGCGACCAGACCCGCCTGGTGGTCAATCTTAAGAATGTCACGCTCCGCAACGCCCTCTCGCCCATGCTCACGCCGCTGTGCATGGAGTGGATTATCGAAAACGAGGCCGTGCGAATCCTGCCGACGGCGACTCTGATGCGAATGACCCGCCGGGCCGCGTACGAGGAACTGCTGGCGCTGGGGCGCGTACTGTCGGTCAAGCTCCAGCCGATCGACAGGGGCGGGGCCGTGCCGGACCAGCTCCGCACCGCCACGGGCAACAAGGACCTCAAGGTGGCATTCCCGCCAAAGGTCGAGAAGGCCGACAGGGATGCAGCCTTCGTTCGGGCCGACCGCGCGCTGCCATGCACGGGCACCCAGTGGCTGGACATGCTCTGCCAGGGCCGGGGCTGGACGTGGTACCTGTCGGGCGACGACGTGATGATCGTCGAGCTCAAGGCGCAGATAGAGCGCCAGCTCCGCCAGCAGGTCTCGCTTCGATACGAGGGCGCCGACCTGACGGCCGTGATGCTGGACCTGGCCCACAAGGCCCGCGTCCTGCTGAACATGGACCCGGGCGTGATGGACTATGTCCCGGTCGAGACGCGAAAGAACTTCAACCTCATAATGAGCGAAGCCACCATCGCCCAGGCCCTCGAGGTCATCAGCGGGGCCACCGGGCTAAAGTTCGTCACGGAGAACGACGGCATCCGCGTCGAGGCGTCCGAGAAGCTCAAGAAGACGCTCGAATCGGCATCCGCCTCGTCGGCCAAGAGGTCGCCTTTCTTCCTCAAGACGACCATCCCGCTGAGCAACGGCTCGACCCTCGAAGCCTACATCCGCGCCGACGATCTCCCAGCCGAACTCCAGACCATCATCAACGCCGAGAAAGCCAAGCTCATTGAGGCGCTTTGCAAGAAGTACGGCATTACCCCCACCCAACCGGCGACGCAGCCGGCGGAATAGGATAATTGCGGATTGCGGATTGGGGATTGCGGATTGAAGACCCGAAATACGAAATACCGTTCGAAATGTTGGCGCGCCGCGTCAAGTTCTAAGGCGCCGGCCCCGCGGCCTTCGGCCTGACATCCTGCAAATCCCCCGCAAATACGCCAATTCCTCGCTTGGCATGACAATTGCATAGTGCCATGCACGTATGAAAATGCGCATTCCAATAGTTCCGGTCCTGCTGGTGGCCAACACCGGGATGATCGTGTTTGCCTTGACGCTGATTATGACGCGCGGCGAGCCGAAGCGCGAACTGACCGTGCGCCTTGAGCCAACCAACGCCCCGGTGCCCCAGGCCGCGACCAGGCCGGCGCCCAAGACGGTCTCGGCCTCCTGGCCCGAGGCCGAGAAGCTGCGGCAATCAGCCAAGCCCGCGGCCGCGCTTGTCCAGTACGCCGAGCTTGCCGACCGGGAAACCGACCCCGCCGTCGGGTCGCTGCTGATCCTGCGAGAGGCACAGTGCCTGATTGACCTTCGCCGGCTGGATGAGGCCCGCCGCCAACTCCAGGCCGCGCGCGAGGGACCCTCCGAGACGATTTGCGCGATGGCCAATCTCCAACTCGCCAGGCTGGACGCCGCCGCCCGGCTGGGCTTCGAGGCCCGCAGGCACGCCTTCGAGGCCCTGGCAACGGACGTTGCCCACTGGCCGCGGGGCCTGGAAGAGGCCTGCGACCTGATCGTAGCGCGAAGCACGGTCGACCAGGCGCTTATGCTCTGCAACTCGCCGGACGCGGTTGCGGACAAGGCCCCCGACTGCATCGACCCATTCGTCGGCAAGACCCCCGACGAGGTCAACACGCTGCTGCTGGCCTCGTGCCGCCAAAACAAGCCCGGCGCCCTGGACCCGGCCATATCCGTACTGAGGATTACCGGCTCGGGCCGGTTCGAGGTCCGCTGCGAAAAGGCGCCGCTTGAGGACCTTCTTGGCCGAATGGCTGCTGCCGCTGGCGGACGCCTCCGCTGGAACGAGGCGGTCGCGCCCGACGTCCGGCGCCGGCCGGTAAGCCTTCGCGGCGAGTTCGCCGGGTCCATGCGGGCCACGGAAATCGCCTGCGGGCAGGCCGGCCTGATCACGCGATTCACCGGCGAGGAAGTCGTCGTGTACGATCCCGTCTCATGTGCGACCGAGGCCGACAGACGCGAGCTTGTCTGCCAGGAGGCGTTCTCCGCCTGGCGCCGGCTGCTGCTTCGTTCGCCAGGTGCGGCGACGGCCGCGCCCGGACACCTGCTGCTCGGCACGCTCTACGAGGCCATGGGCCAGATGGCCTCGGCCCTGTCGGAGTACCGCTACATCCCGCAGGCATATCCGCACGAGGGCGCCGCGGCCGAGGCCCTGCTTCGCTGCGGGCGGCTGCGGATCAGTCTTAAGGATTACGGCGGGGCGAGAATCGACCTGCTGGAGATGCTCGACCGCTTTCCCGACCATCCCGAGAAGGCCGGGGTTTACCTTTCCCTTGCCGAGTGCGAGTTGCAGACCGGCAATGCGACGCGGGCGTCGCAGTTGTACATGCGGCTGTACGACCTGGGAGTGTCCGCCGAAAGCCGCCAGGCCGCGTGCCTCGGGGCCGGGCGGTGCCTGTTTAGCCTGGGCAGGCCCGCCGAGGCGGTGGTGTGGATCGAACGATACATCGCCTCGCCCCAGGGCAGCGACTCGCACGGCCGGGCCCAGGTGCGGGCGCTGCTGGCGCATTGCCGCTCGGCCATGGGTCAGAACGCCAAGGCTGTGGCGGAGCTTCAGCAGGCGCTGGCCTGCGAGATGTCCGACGACGACCGGGTGGAGTTGATGCTGCAATTGAGCGAGGCCCTCTCGTCCAGCGAGGAGTGTGGCCGGGCGCTGGTGGTCATGGGCGACATGGACAAGGGCAAGCTCACGGACGAGCAGGCCCATCGTCACGCGGTCATGTCGGCCAGGCTGCTTCAGCGCAGCGGTCTGAACCACAAGGCGGCGGCGCTTCTGCGGTCGCGGATGGACAAGACGACGGACGCGGCGAGCTATGCCCGGCTGGAGGTCGAGCTTGCCCGGTGCCGGGTTGCCTCGAACGACCTTGCCGAAGCCCGGCAGCTTCTGGCCGACGCGGTCGGCAAGCTGCCGCCGGGCCCCGAGGCCCGCGGCGCGGTCTGCTACCTGGCCGAGGTGTGCCTGCTGAGCCGATGCTACGACCAGGCGATAGCAGTCGCCCAACGACTGCTCCAGGCCGAGGAGCCCGCAATACGCGCCAAGGCCAACCGGGTTCTGGCGGAGGCGTACCTGGCCCGCAAGGAGTACCAGGTTGCCGCTGCCAGCCTGGCCGCGGCGGGATCAGGCGGGGGAGGTGCGGACAAGTGATCGCGGCACGACGGACATTCATCGCACTTTTAGCGCTGGCCCTTGGGCTCCAATGGGCCGTGGCGGCCTTGGCGGCCGAGCCGGCGCAGAGGCCGACGACGGACATCCGCCAGACGATGCTCCAGACGTGGCGTGAGGACATCTCCGCCCCGGATGACAAGCAGGCAAGGGACATCAGCCAGGCCGTGCGTCAGCTTCAGGCGATGCACCTGCCGGGTTCGCAATCGCAGGTGCCCGTCGGGCAGGCAAAGCTCGCGGCCGGCGGCCCAGGCGTCGCAGTTACGCCGGCCACGGCAAGCGCCGCGGCTGGGGCCGCTGAGGCGCCGCCCGGGCCGGCGACTCAGCCGACGACTCAGCCTGGTGCCCAGCAGGGCATATCGCCGGGCGACCTGGCCCAGTTGAAGTCGATGGAGTTGGAGAAGCTTCTCGACGCCGCCGGCGCGGCCGACGCGCTCTACCAGGCCGGTCAGCACGAGGCGGCCTTGGCGATATACCAGAGGCTCAGCGATCATCCGCCGGCCGGCGTTGGGTCTCACAAGGGCGCTTCTCGCGACTGGCTTCTATTCCAGTTGGCGAACTGCAACGCCCGGCTGGGGCGCTACGAGGAAGCCGCAAAGCTCTACCAGCAGCTAATCACCGGTTTTCCGGACAGCCCGTGGGTGGCGGTGGCGAAGGTGCAGGGCGCTCTTGCGGGCTGGCACCAGGCGGAAAAACCGGCGGACCTGTTTAAGCAGGTCGCGGAGCCGGCACGACAGCCCCGTGGTGCCGTCGGGATGAAATGATTTGGTGCCACACCCAAGCGCTGTTTGCTTGGGGGTGTCCCGAGGCCCGTTAGTTGACGTGTAGCAAAGCAGTCCGCCAGGGCTGCAAGAGCAAGAAAACCAAGATGGCGGAACAGGCAATCCAGGACGTGTTGATCGTCAGCAGCGACGCCGGGCTTATTCGCCAGGCGCTTGGGCTGCTGGCGTCGCGCGGGCTTCGCGGGACGGTCCACAACGGCTCGGCCTCGGCCAAGCCGCCCGCCGGCCGCCGCTGGGACCTGGCGCTGATCGACCTTCAGTCCACCGGCCCGGCCGGGTACAGCCTCGTCAGAGACCTTCGAGCCGACAGCCCCGAGTTGCCCGTGGTCATGGTCAGCCAGGAGGAATTGTCCGTCCTGGCCGGGCGGGCGGCGCGGTGCGGCTGCGTGGAGTTCCTGGCCAAGCCCGTCACCGAGTCGAGCCTCTCGCGGGTCTTGGGTTCGATGCTGCCGAATCACAAGGTAGTCCTGGCGGCCGGGCGCGCCGACGCGGTCGGCGCCTACCAGATGGTCGGCAAGAGCCCGCGGCTGCTGGAGGTGGTTCGGCAAGCGATGCGTGTGGCGCCGACTTCCGTGCCGGTGCTGGTATGCGGCGAGAGCGGCACGGGCAAGGAGCTTCTGGCGAGCCTGCTCCATTCCGACAGCAGGCGGGCGGACGGGCCTTGCATCCGCGTGAACTGCGCGGCCCTGAGCGAGTCGCTGCTGGAGAGCGAGCTTTTCGGCCACGAGCGTGGCGCGTTCACCGGCGCGGTCATGCAGCGAAAGGGCAAGTTCGAGCTTGCCCACGGCGGCACGCTGCTGCTGGACGAGATTGCCGAGACCGGCCCGCGGCTCCAGGCCGAGTTGCTGCGGGTGCTGGAGCAGCAGGACTTCGAGCGCGTCGGCGGCAGCGAGACCGTCAGGGTCAACGTGCGGGTAATCAGCACGTCCAACCGCGACCTCGCCGCGGAAGTAGCGTCCGGGCGGTTCAGAAGAGACCTTTACTACCGCATCAGCGGCGTGAAGTTGTCGGTGCCGCCGCTTCGCGAGCGGACGGAGGACATCCCGCTGCTGGTCTGGCACTTCATCAACCTGTACACACGCGAGGTCGGGCGGACCATCACAGAGCTGGACCCGGCGATGCTCGATCTGTTGACCTCGTGCCCCTGGCCTGGCAACGTCCGGCAGCTTCGCAACGTAATTCGCACGGCCCTGATACTCGGCGAGGGGCCGGAGCTGTCGCTGAAACCCATGCCGTCGCTGGTAAGCGAGCTGACCGCCCGCGAGAGCGTCCGCCGGCCGGAGTCGGACGACCTGTCCCTGCGCGACATCGAGCGCCGCGCCATCCTCGAAGCCCTCCGCCGCACCCAGCGAAACCAGGCCAAGGCCGCCCGGATGCTGGGCATAACAGACCGCACACTGCGCGAGAAACTCCGCAGGTACAGC
The DNA here is from genome assembly GCA_964402305.1 of uncultured Planctomycetaceae bacterium. Lineage (GTDB taxonomy): Bacteria > Planctomycetota > Phycisphaerae > SM23-33 > SM23-33 > JAUWQU01. The sequence continues at coordinate 7,369 of CAYOBS010000085.1, forward strand.
CAGGAAGACCAGCCTCTGGCGCTTACGGGAGAGAACCGATGGTAAAGCAGCCCCAGATAATCGACATGCTGACGGCCGGGATGAGAGGCGCCTCGGCCCGCCAGACGGTGATCGCCGACAACATCGCCAATGCCCAGACGCCCGGCTACCGCCGCCGGGTCCTGGAGTTCGAGAGCATCCTGGCAAAGGCCCTGGAAAGCGGCGACGGGACCGCCCGGGCGCTGGATGCCCGGATCGCCATGCCCGATGGCACGCCCGCGGACGAAACGGGCAATAACGTGGACCTGGAGATGGAAATCGGCGAGCTGATGAAGAACAGCTCGAGCTACAAGACCTACCTTCGAGTGCTCAACAAGGTCTACCGGCAGATGGAACTCGCCATGACCGTCCAATAACCCCGGAGATTAGGCAATGCCGTCGATACAGAAAACCTCACCGATAAACATAGCCATCACCGGGCTGGCGGCCGAGAGCCGGCGGATGAAGGTGATCTCCACCAACATCGCCAACGCCTCAACCACACACGGGCCAGGCGGCACGCCGTACCGGCGGCAGGTCGTCCAGCTTTCTACCGACCCGTCGGGCGGCGTCAGCGTCCGCGGCGTTACCGGCGACACCGTTACGCCGATGAAGAAAATCTACGAGCCCGGCAGTCCCGACGCGGCCGAGGACGGGTACGTCGACATGCCAAACGTGGAACTGCCCATCGAGATGATGAATTTGACCGAGTCCAGCCGCTCCTACCAGGCCAATGCCGCCGTGATGAAGCGGTACCTGGAAATGGTGGACCTTACCATGGAACTGCTGAAGTAGTGAGGAACCTGCAATGGCACCGATCAACCCGATCTCTCCGAACATCCAGCCGGTAAGTCCGGGCGTTGCCAAGCCGGCGGCGCCCGCGGGCGAGGATAAACTGGACTTCGCCTCGACGCTTCGCCGCTACGTCGAGCAGGCCGAGACGGACCAGCAGACCTCCGCCAGGGCCGTGCAGGACCTGCTTAGCGGGCGGACAGAGGACGTCGTGCCCGTGGTGGCGGCGGTGGCCAAGGCGGACATGAGCTTCAAGCTCCTGATGGGCGTGCGGAACAAGGTCATCGAGGCATACCGCCAGACGATGAACATGCAGATATAGGCCATAGGCACTAAGTCTTTTCGGATTTCAGAATGGCGAGCATATCGAAAAACCTGGGCGACGTGTGGCAGCGGACGAGCCTGATGCAGCGGGTAGTCCTGCTGGGCATCCTGCTGGGCGGCCTCGTCGCCTGCTGGTTCGTGGTGAACTGGGTCCGGCAGCCGGCGCTTGCGATGCTTTACAGCCGGCTTTCGCCCCAGGAAGCCTCGCGGATCGTCGAGAAGCTCCGCGACGCCGGCGTGACGTACGAGCTCAAGGAAGGCGGGACGACCATCTACGCCGACGAGGGCAAGATATACGCGCTGAGGCTGAACATGGCCTCGGAGGGCCTGCCCGCGGGCGAGCAGGCGGGCTACCGGATCCTGGACGATGAGAAGATCGGCGCCAGCCCGTTCACGCAGCACGTCAACTACATCCGCGCCGTCGAGGGCGAGCTGGCCAAGAGCATACAGGTGATCGACGGGGTCATCTCCGCCCGCGTTCACGTTGCCAAGCCGGAAGGCTCTTTGTTCAGCGCGGCAAAGAAGCAGGCGTCGGCCACCGTGGTGCTCCGCGTGAAGGCGGGCAAGCGGCTGTCGGGTGCCAACGTCGCGGCCATCGTGCACCTTCTCTCCGGCAGCGTCGAGGGCCTCTCGCCGGAGAAGGTCGTCGTCGTCGACGCCCAGGGCAGCCTGCTGAGCGGCAACGAAAGCGACCTCGCCCAGGGCGTTGACAACATCCTGGAGTACAAGGCCCGCGTCGAGCAGTACCTCGCCCAGAAGGTCGAGGGGATGCTGGCGAAGGTGCTTGGGCCGCAGAAGGTCTCGGTCGAGGTGGACGCCGTTCTGGAGACCAGCCGGCTCAGCTCGACAAAGGAGACGTACGACCCGACCAACAAGGTGATCTCGAAGGAGAAAACCCGCAGCAGCAGCGGTGGCGCCGGTGGAGGCGCGGCGGGCAGTGGGAAAGAGGAAGAGATCGAGTCGACCTACATGGTCAGCAAGACCGTGGACGAGAAGACGGACCTGCCGGGCGACATCAAGTCTATCTCGGTGGCGGCGTTCGTTGACCTCTCGGCCCCGGCCAAGGCAGGGGCAGCCGGAGCGGCCCCGACGCAGCTTGCGGTCAAGGACATCGAGGACATGATCCGCAGCGCCGTCGGCCTGCGGCCGCAGGACACGATGAAGGTTGTCAACGTGCCATTCCAGGCCGCGGCCGTCCCGTCGGCCGAGGCCGCCCAGCCGGAGGGCTTCTTTAACAAGGACTTCCTGCTGGAGATAGCCAAGCGGGCATCGCTGGGCATCCTGGTCATCGGCGTGCTGCTGATGCTTCGGATATTCTCCCGCCCGCGCGTCAAGGCTGGCGCGGCCACCCCCGCGCTTGCCGGGGCTGCCGGCTTGGGCAACCTGCTGCCGGGCGACCGCGGCGAAGTGGACCCCGACCGCCTGCGGGCGCATATAACGCGGGCGCTTAGGGAGAATCCTGATGAGGTCAAGAGACTCTTCCTTGCCTGGGTCGACAGCGAGAAGGAGCGGGTGTGATGGTTGCCGGCGGTGCCAGAAAAGCGGCGCTTCTCCTGATGAGCCTGGATGCCGCCAGTGCGGCCGAGCTGCTGCGCAATGCCCCCAAGGCGGTCATCACGGGCATTGCCGTGGAGATGGCGTACCTTGAGGCGGCTGGGCAGGGCGCCAAGACTGTGAGCGTCGAGCCGGCCAAGGAGTTCTTCACGCTGCTTCGCGGGCGAAAGGCCGGCGCGTCGGGTTCGGCGCAGCTTACGGCGCTGCTTGAAAAGGCCGTCGGACGAGACCAGGCCGGCGAGATCCTCAAGCTCGCCCAGGCGGCAGTTCAGGAGAGAGACCCGTTCCTGTCCATAAGGTCCGCCAGCCTGGGCGACCTGGCCAGGATACTCCAGGGCGAGTCCGGACAGGTTGCCGCGATGGTCCTGGGCGAGCTGACGTCGGCCAAGGCCGGCAAGCTGCTGCCGATGCTCGACGAGCAGGTTCGCGCCGAGGCCGTCCGAGGAATGACCAGCGGCGATGGCGCATCGCCGGCCGTCAGGACGCGTGTCGCGGCCCGGCTGGCAGAACGCCTTAATGTCGGCTTGGCTGTCTCCGGCGACGGAGGCGAGCAGACCCAGAAGCTGCGGAAGGTGGCAATGCTCCTTCGCGGCCTGGATGCGCCCACGCGTGACGCGCTGCTCAAGGCGATAGACTCCAACGACGCCGACGCCGGGCGGGCCGTCCGCGATCTGATGGTTATCTGGGCCGACGTCGCCTCAGTGGCCGACCGGTCGCTCCAGAACATCCTGCGGCTGGTGGACGCTCGCAACCTGGCCCTGGCCCTTCACGGGGCCGAGCCGGCAGTCGTGGCCAAGATCAACAGCAACATCTCCGAACGCGCCCGGGCCATGGTGGACGAGGAAATCTCGCTCATGTCCAGCACCAAGCAGGAAGATGTGGAAAAGGCCCGCCAGGAGGTGCTCAAGGCGATGCGCGAGCTCAACGCCACTGGCCAACTGGAATTCGAGGAGCAGGCGTAGCATGATCGACGCGACGGTCCAACTCGGCCTGCCTATTGCCTCCGTGCGGCTCGTCGAGCCTCCGCGCGGCTCGGTTGCCCAGCAGGCTGAAATCGCCGCCGCCGCGCCGGGCGCGATGGCCGATGCAGGCTCCGCCGCCGCGACCGACCAGGCCGGCAAGGCCCTCCAGGCCCAGCGCGACGAACTGGCTTCCGCCCGCGCGGCGCTGGTCAGCGGGATCAAACAGGTCGCCGAACTGCGCGACTCGGTGATCAAGGCGGCCGAACAGCAGATCGTCCAGCTTGCCATCGACGTTGCACGCAAGGTGCTGATGCAGGAAATACAGGCCGGGCGGTACGAGATCGACCCGATCGTCCAGGCGGCACTGGCCCAGGTGACGAGCTGGCAGGAAGTGGTGGTACACCTGAACCCCGAAGACTTTGCCCGGTGCCGGCAGGCGCAGGAAAGCTCGCGGGACGATTCGTCCGGCGTCCGCTTCGTTGCCGACCCGGCCGTGAGACGCTCGGAGTGCGTGCTGGAGACCGCCCAGGGTGTTGTGCGATCTGCCACTGAAGAGCACCTGCGCGAGATCGCCTCTGCCCTTCAGGAGCCGGAGTAAGAGAAGGAAGTAGGAAGTAAGAAGTAGGAAGTAGGAAGTAGGAAGTAGGGAGTAGGAAGTAGGAAGTAGGGAGTA
>CAYOBS010000086.1:0-6136 GCA_964402305.1 uncultured Planctomycetaceae bacterium
CCGCAGCACTTCTTGTACTTCTTGCCGGACCCGCACGGGCAAGGGTCGTTTCGTCCCACTCGCGGCACGTTGCGGACAATTGTCGCCACCTTCTGCGGCTGGGCCGCGGCGGCCTGGTCGGCCATGTCCCGGGCGAGGTGGTCGTAGCCCTGGAGCTGCTCGTGGACGGCGCTGGAGACCTGGTAAACGCTCGTCATCTCCTGGCCAGCCGTCAGGCGGACCTTGAAGATCATGTCCGTGACCTTCTCCTGCACGCCGGTGAGCATGTCCTGGAACAGGGCCGCGCCCTCCCGCTTGAACGCCACGCGCGGGTCCTGCTCGGCATAACTGCGCAGGCCGATGCCCGCCTTGAGGTGGTCCATCGCGAGCAGGTGATCCTTCCACGAGCTGTCGTAAATCTGGAGGAGCACGAACCTCTCCAGTTCCGTCATCTCTCGCCGCAGGAACTCCCGCCCAACCTCTATCAGCCGGCCCACGGCGTCGCCGTTGAGCGAATCCGCCGGCAGGCTGGCGCCGAACCGCTCGGAGGCGTATCGCTCGACCGCCTCGGCCGTCGGGCTGCCGCCGAGGGCCTGCCGGATTTCCTCCTCCAGCTTGTCGCCCGCAAGGTACGCCTCGGAAAGCTTGACAAGCTGCTGGTAGATGTCCGCCGGTTTGCGGTCGCGCAGGTCGTCCACGGTAAGCCCGCAACGGTACTTGGAGTTGGCCCAATCGACAAGGTATTGCAGGGCGTAGACGTTGTCCGTCCCGACCTGGCCGACCGTCACGTCCATCACGTACTCCACCGGGTATTCGATCTCGCGGCGATGGTACTGGGCGCTGACCTTGCCCATCAGCACCTTTTGCACCGCCTCGCGCTGACCCGCGAGCTCGTCGGGCTCGACGGCGATCAGGAACCGCCCCCTGGCCCATTCGGCAAGCGAGGCCCGCGAGAAGTCCTCCGCGAGGAACTTTCCAAGCGGCGTCAGGTTGATCTGGTCGATCTTCTCAGCCGCCGCGTCGAGGAGCTGGCTGGCGACCTCCTGCGGCTTCATCTTGCGGAGCTGGTTCTGCGAAAGCTGGACGCTGAACCGGCTCATCGCCCAACTGCTGAGGCCCTTGAGGTCCCACTCATCCGTGTCGGCCTCGGCGTCCATGTACTCGCCGAGCGTCACGTCGATGACGGCGCCGGCCTCTTCCTTGGCCTGCTGCTTCAGGCCGTCCTCCAGGCTGGGCAGGTCTTCGGGCATCTGTGCGCTGATCCGCTCGGGGCGCACCAGCATCTGGAGCACCTTGCTTGCCCACTCGGCGATGCACTGCTTGGGGTACTGCCCGTCGAGGTAGCTCTCGACGGCGTCGGCCACCGAGTTGACAACCATGTCCCAGACCTGTTCGCGCAGGGCCACGCCCTCGAGTATCTTCTGGCGGCGCGAGTAGAACGTGTGCCGCTGGTGGTCCATCACCTCGTCGTACTCGAGCAGGTTCTTACGGATCTCGAAGTTCCGCTCCTCGACCTTCTTCTGGGCGCGCTCGATGCCCTTTGAGACCCGCCGGTCCTCGATCGCCACGTCGCCCTGAAGGCCAAGCCAGCCCAGCACCTTCAGCGTCCACTCGCCGGCGAAGATCGCCATCAGGTCGTCGCGCAGCGAAAGGAAGAACCGGCTCGAGCCGGGGTCGCCCTGCCGGCCCGACCGCCCGCGAAGCTGGTTGTCGATGCGCCGGGCCTCGTGACGCTCCGTGCCGACGATGTGCAGCCCGCAAGGCACCACCTCGCAACAGTCCGTCCGCCCGCGGGCCGGGAAATCGCCGTCGAGCTTCGGCTTGAAGCAGTGCGAGCAGTTCGTGCCCGGGTCGTACTGCTGGCAGTAGAGGCAGCATTTGTTGGCCCCGGGCGGGAACAGCGATTCCTGCTCGACGCCCAGCTCAGCCAATTTCTCCGCCGGCGGCACGCGGCACTTTTCGTAGACCACGCCCGGGCCCAGTTTGATGTCCGTGCCGCGACCGGCCATGTTCGTCGCGATGGTCACGTTGCCAACCATCTTCCTGGAGTCCTTCTTCAGCGGGCGCTGCTCGCCGGCGGACTTGACGATTTCAGCCTCGCGCCCGGCGTTCTCCGGGCGGGCGTTGAGCACCGAATGTTCGATGCCGTAGCGGCGCTGGAGCATCTCCGACAGCAGCTCGGACTTCTCGATGCTCGTCGTGCCGACCAGCACGGGCCGGCCGGACTTGCTGACGGAGTTGATCTCCTCGACGATCGCGTCGTACTTGGCCTCGACCGTGCCGTAGATGCGGTCCTCGTGGTCCACGCGGTTGACCGGGCGGTTGGTCGGGATCGACGCGACGTCCAGCTTGTAAATCTTGAGGAACTCGCCCGCCTCGGTCATGGCCGTGCCCGTCATGCCGGCGAGCTTCTTGTATAGCTTAAAATAGTTCTGGAGCGTGATCGTCGCGAGGGTCTGGTTCTCCTCCTTGATCGGCACGCGCTCCTTGGCGTCCACCGACTGGTGCAGGCCGTCGGACCACTCTCGGCCAATCATAAGCCGCCCGGTGAACTCGTCGACGATGATCACCTGCCCCTGCTGGACGACGTAGTCCTTGTCCTTCTCGTAGACAAGGTGCGACCGCAGGGCGTTGTCCATCAGGTGAGGCCATTCCATGTTCGCCCCGACGTAGAAGCTGCCGACGCCCGCTATTTCCTGCGCGGCCCCGACGCCCTCGTGGGTCATGTGGACGGCCTTCTTGTCCAGTTCCACCTCGTAGTGCTTCGTTTCGCGTGCAAGCTCGGCCTCGGCCTCTTCCAGGCGCCCCTCGGCCTGGACTATCTTTTCCTCGACCTGCTGGACCTTCTCGGCCTTGGACTTGGACTTTTCGCCAGCCAGGGCCTTGATCTCCCGCTTGATCGCCTCGACACGCTTGTTGGCCACGTCCCACGGGCGGTTGCGCGCGATCACCTCGCGGGCCACGGTGTCGGCCTTGGCGAAGCGGTCCGTCTGACCGTAGGCCGGGCCGGAAATGATAAGCGGCGTGCGGGCCTCGTCGATCAGGATGCTGTCAACCTCATCGACGATCGCGAAGTCCAGCGGTCCCTGCATCTGGTCGGCCACCGACGTCTTCATGTTGTCGCGCAGGTAATCGAAGCCGAACTCGCTGTTCGTGCCGTACGTCACGTCGCAGGCGTACGCCTGGCGCCGAGGCTCGCCCTCCGGCCCGAATGTCGCCATCTCCGAGGAGATGTAGCCGACCGACACGCCGAGCATCTCGAAGATGGGCCTGGCAAACTCCGCGTCGCGCTGCACGAGGTAGTCGTTGACCGTCACGACGTGAGTCTTCATCCCGTCGAGCCAGGCCATGTAAATCGCCGGGTAGCACGCGATGGTCTTGCCCTCGCCGGTGGCTTCCTCAGCCACCCAGCCGTCGTCGAGCACGGACCCGGCCACGAGCTGCACGTCGAACTGCCGGTGATTGCGGGCGCGCCGCGAGGCCTCGCGGACAAGCGCGAACGCCTCGCCCTTGACCTCGTTGCGGCCGGCGCCCTTGGCCCTGCGAGCCTTCAGCTCGTCGCTGCATGCGCGCAACTGCTCGTCGGTCAGCGCGGCCAGCTTCTCGCCCGGCGGGTTGGCCTGCTCGCGCACGAAACGCATCTTGCCGCGAATGATGCGATCATTCCGGCTGCCGCCGATCATAAACAGAAACAACTTCCTGAGCAGATTCAGCATATAGCGTAACCAGTGCGGTGAATGTCAAGCAGGCCCGGCCCGCGCGCGCCCAGGCCGAAAGTTACGTGAGTATCGCATCCCAAGATGCGCCGGTCAAGGAGACTGCCCGACGCGTCGAATCCGCCTTCCCAAATCGGGGGCCGCAAATCCGGGACCGCAGCCTTGCCCCCCCCCTCTGGTAGCCTTATCATGGACACATGACGCTGCGGCACTGCAAGTGATGAGCGCTTGCATAGAGGAATAGGAACATGTTGACAAGACTGCGAGTAACGAACCTCAAGCGGCTGAAGATGGATGTTCCGCTTGGCCGTTCCGTCGTCTTCATCGGCCCAAACAACTCGGGTAAGACCACGGCGCTCCAGGCATTGACGCTTTGGGAATTGGGCCTGCGCCAATGGCTGGCCAAGCGCGGCGGCAAGGCTCTCGCGGAGAAGCGGCCCGGCGTCGCCATCAACCGGCGAGACCTGATCTCTATTCCCGTCCCCAGCGCGAAGATGCTCTGGCGAGACCTGCACGTTCGCAACGTCAAGAGCGTCAACGGGAAAGTGGAAAGCACCAGGAATATCCGCATCGACATCGTCGTTGACGGTGTGACGGAAGGTGTTCCCTGGTCTTGCGGCCTGGAATTTGACTACACAAATGAGGAGTCATTCGTTTGCCGCCCCATTCGCCTGCCCATCTATGACGAAGTTGCCGTCCAACAGGCGAAGTTCCCTAACCCGCCCGAGGCTGCTGCGGGAGTCAAGGTCGCGTACTTACCCCCTATGTCGGGCTTGGCCGCAACGGAGCCAAAATGGGAACCGGGGAGGATCAATGTGCTCGTGGGAGAAGGGCAGACTGCTCAAGTCCTGCGCAATCTCTGCCACCAGATATACGAAATGGACCCTGGGCACGAAACATGGAAACAACTCTGTGATCGAATTCGCGTCTTGTTCGGCGTGGAGTTGCAGCCGCCTAAACACGTCGCCGAACGCGGCGAGATCACGATGGAATATGACGAACCCAACGACATTCGGCTTGACCTGTCCGCATCCGGGCGAGGGCTCCAGCAGACCCTCTTGCTACTGGCGCACCTGCACGCCAATCCCAAGACAGTCCTCCTGTTGGACGAGCCGGATGCCCACTTGGAGATTCTTCGCCAGCGGCAGATATACCAGATTCTGACGGAAACCGCCGACAGGCAAGGCGCTCAGGTTATCGCGGCCAGTCACTCGGAGGTTGTCCTTAACGAGGCCGCAACCCGCGGGCAGGTCATTGCTTTCGTCGGCAAGCCCCATGCGCTGACGGACAGGGGCAGCCAAGTGATCAAGGCGCTCTGCGACATCGGTTTCGACCAATACTACGCGGCGGAGCAGACTGGGTGGGTTCTCTATTTGGAGGACGCAACCGACTTGGCAATCCTACAGGAATTTGCCCGGCTGCTGAACCATCCGGCCCAGACCCACCTGGAACGTCCTTTTGTCAGTTACGTCGGCAACCGGCCGCAGAGGGCCAGGGAGCATTTTTTCGGCCTTCGCGAGGCCAAACAGGATCTGGTCGGGATCGCCATCTTCGACCGCTTGGACAGGGAACTTCAAAAGAACACGCCGCTAACGGAACTCATGTGGTCTCGGCGAGAGATCGAGAACTACTTCTGCTGCGAGGAAGTCCTTATAGCCTTTGCCGGGGCAGAACTCCCGGACGACAGGCTCCCTCTGTTCGCCATTGGGCAACAGGATCGGCGCAAGATGGCCATGAAGGAATCCATCCAGCAAGTTTCCAACGCATTGAAGACACTCAACAAGCCGGACCCCTGGTCGGCGGACATCAAGGCTTCGGATGAGTTCCTCGACCCGCTTTTCGCCGAGTTCTCCAAGCGGCTTGCACTGCCGCTGGTCCTGCGGAAGAGCGAATACTGCGACCTGGTCAGGTTCCTGCCCAATGACAGGGTGGACCCGGAGGTCGTCAAGATGCTGGATGCGATTGTCCAGGTTGCGGCCAAGGGCAAGCCAAGGGAGGATTAACGATTGCCTGTTGCGTCCGGCATGCCTACGGCGCCGCCGCGGCAGGGCCGCGGTCGAGACGGACGATGATGTAGGGCGTTTGCTTCAACAAGTCCGGCCAGATGCAGCCGTTGCCGGCGGCGTCCATCGCCTCGATGAAATACATGAAATCCCACTTGGGGTCGATCTGGGCGGCGGGGACCTCGGCCTCGAACTTATCGCTCTGCCCGACGCGGCGCATATTGACCGTGCGGTAGTCCTCGTACTGCGTCACGCCGCGATACCGCAGGCGGACCCACGCCACGCCGGATGCGTCGCGCACCTCGGCGGCCAGCTTGAGCGGCTTGCCCGCGGCAAGCGTCATCACCGGTTCGTGCGTCACCACGGGCGGCTCGGTGTCGCCGGGCGCACTGGCCGGGGCGCTCGCGGCGGCTCGCGCAGGCGCAGTCGCAACCGCGA
>CAYOBS010000086.1:6236-11661 GCA_964402305.1 uncultured Planctomycetaceae bacterium
GTCGTGCGGGTGGCCCTGCATCTTGGTCGCCAGCGGCTCGTTCACCTCGTAGCCGTCGCCGTCGTAAAGGTGCGTGCTGTCGGCGAAACGGCGGACGTAGTCGGGGTCGCCCCACAGCAGCACCCGCGTGGTGCCTCCGTTCCACAGGCGCCAGTGCATCGTGTAACGCCGCGGGTAACGCAGCAGGTCCGCGTAGCCGTGCCGGCGGTTCTGCTGGTCCTGGCGGTTGACGTGCGTCGGGTGGAACGGCATGCCCATCTGCTCGGCCCAGTACTTGGTGGTAATGCGGATGGGCACGTGCATGGCGATGGCCTGGTCGATGATCGAGTCGGGCAATTCCTTGGCGCGGGCGTCGAAGCGCATGCCCTTGGCGTGCTGGTTCATCACGCGAAAGACGTTCGTCCAGAACGTGTACATCTCCCCGGGCCTCAGCCCGCTCTCGCCGTGCATGCGGAACTGGATCGCGTCGATGCCGCGGATTTCCTTAAGGAACCGCGCCAGCGCGACGTTGGTGTAGGCCACGAGGTTGTCCTGTGTCAGTCCCCAGACCAGCCCCGGCGTTGGCTTCTTCACGTCGGCCGTCGGGCCCTGAACCCCGCCGCGATAGATGTGGTCCCATATGCCGAGGGTGAAGTTCATCCCACGCTCGTGCGTCATACGGATGATGCGGTTGAGCGACTCGATGTTCTGCTTCTGCCTCTCCGGACTGTACCCGACAACGCGAACGCCGTCGAAACCCTCGGCGTCCACGAAGTACGGGTACGGCGGCGCGAAGTACCCGCCGTTCTCGTATCCGAAAATCAGCACGAACGTGTTGAATCGGTTTTCAGCGAGCGTGTCCAGGTACTTCGCCCAGTAGGCCGGATCGTGGAAAAAGCTCTCGAAGTATGCCCTGTGCATCGTGTACTTCGACAGCGCCCGCTCGCTGACGGCCGGCTTTTCCGCAACGTCCTTCACTTCCGACAGCACGTCGGCCGGCGAGGCCGCGTAACCAACCAGCCGAGCAACGTCCAGCAGGCCGTACATCACGCCGCGATCATCCGAGCCGCAGACCAGCAGCACCTCCATGCCCCCGCGCTTCGTCCGATGCACCCGCAGCGCCTCGGCCCCCGCGGGCGGATCGACCTTCAACTCGCGACACAACGCCGCCGCCTGGCCCTGCCCGCTCGCCAGACCCGCGACAATCGCAACCTCCCCGCTTGCCTCGGCCGGCGAGGCCGACGACGACACAGCCCCGCCCTGCCCGGCCAGGGCCTCGCGAAGCTTGACAAGCCCATGCCGCGCCGCCGGACCCGGCGTGCCATCCGTAACCAGACAAACCGCCGCAGCCTTCTGTGCCGCGGCCGCGAACGAGACATTCATCGCCAGCACTCCTGCAATACCCAGCGCGCCAATCGCCGCCCGCTTGGGGGCCCCTGGGGCCGGCACGCCACGCCATCGCGAGTTGTTCATCCGTCGATCTCCCGCCCGGCCGTCAGCCAGGCACCATGGATCAATGGCCGGCCGCGGCCAGTCCTTCATGAAAGTCAGTCAAGACATAATCAAGGGTCAAGCCCTTGATGCGCCGGCCTGTCCTGTCGAAGAACGCCCGGACCATCTTGTGGTCCACCCTGTTCTCCAGAAACGTGCCGGCTGGCGCGTTGGGGTCACCTATGCTACAGACAATCAGCTTGGACAAGTCCAACTCCGCCTTGCCCCCTCCAGCCGGCGTCTGGATCGACGGCCCGCAGCCGCGCAGCAGAAGCGCCGACAGAACGGACAACACAACTATTGCCCCGATGCCCGATAGTTTCCTGGCCATGTCCCGCCCTTTCCAAATCGAAGTTTCGCCTCTGGTCTTGCGCTTGTTGCGCACAAATGCGGCACCCGCAATCATAACGCGCGGCCCGCGGGCCGGTCTAACGGTAATTCCGCTTGCCCGGAAAACAGCCGCTCAGAAAACAGCGTGCATGCCAGCCGCGAGAGATCAACGTCTCGCAGTTGCGGGACGCCAGGCGGGCAGGTGCCGACAAACGTCGGTCGAATCTGCTTTTCATTTCCCACGATTGCGGTACAATCGTAACCCAATGGATAGCAAGACGCCCGCCGACATTACGTTCAGTTTCGTTGTCCCGGCCTTCAACGAGCAGGAGGGCCTGGAGCATTTCTATGGCCGGCTCAAGGTCGTGGCCGACCAACTGGGCGAGCCGTACGAGATCATCTTCGTCAACGACGGCTCGACGGACGACACGGCCACGGTCATCCGCCACCTGCGCGAGATGGACGGGCACGTCAAGTGCGTGGAGTTCTCCCGCAATTTCGGCCATCAGGTGGCCATAACGGCAGGGTACGACTTCGCCCAGGGCAAGGCGGTAATCAGCCTGGACGGCGACTGCCAGCATCCGCCGGAACTGATTCCCGAGTTGGTCGCCCGTTGGCGCGAGGGCTTCGAGGTGGTCTGCACCGTACGTAAGGACACCGAGGGCCTTAGCCGCTTCCGCCGGTGGATCGGCCACGTCGGATACCGCGTGATCCGCCTGGCCACCGGCGCGGACCTGACGGACCAGGCGGACTTCCGCCTGCTGGACCGCAAGGTCGTGCAGGCGCTGCGCAACCACCGCGAGCACGCCCGGTTCGTCCGCGGACTGGTCCACTGGGTAGGTTTCCGAAAGGCGGCCGTGCCGTACAAGGCCGAGCGACGGGCCGCCGGATCGCCGGGCTACACCCTGCGGCAATCGGTGAACATGTCCATGGCAGGGGTTTTCAACTACTCGCTGATGCCGCTTCGCCTGGCCGGCGTTGTCGGCGCGGCCCTGCTGGGCATCTCCGCAACCTACGTGATCCTCGCGCTGCTGCTCTGGCCCTTCGGCCTGGCGCCCGCCGCGGCGGTGAGTGTCGCGATGCTGTTCGTGGCGATGTTCGGCGTGCAGTTCCTCCTGATGGGAATACTGGGCGAATACGTCGGCCGCATCTTCGAGGAAGCCAAGGCCCGGCCCCTCTACATCCTCCGCGAAACCTTCGGTTTCGAAACCGAATACCAGGCCGCCAAACAAGCCCAGGGGGCCTCCGAAAAGGAAAAGAAGAAGACAAAAGACGGGTGGGTCGTCTACACATGAGGCTTGCCCATGCTTCCGTGGAACAACTGGTTTCACCGCATAGGCTCGGCGTATGGCCCGTGGTTGCCGGGGGATTCGCGGGGCTGGCGGTCGCGGCATCATCGCGAGCACGTTGATGGGGACTGCAAGAACCCGCCGCCGCCCGGCATGTACGACGGGCTGCACGAGGTCGCTCGCCGCAACATGGACCGCTGCGAGATTGTTCCGGCGCGGGACCAGCGGGCGCCGGCCTGTGTCCGCTTGCCCTCCGGCACCGGCGCCATCACCTTCAACCGATCCCGCTCCCGCTGACTCATCTCAATCCGGTCTCCGTTCATCCGCTCTCCTCCTTTCGAGGAAAGCGGACATTCTTAACGAGTTAAGACCGGACATTACTATCGAGTTATGAAACATGCGTCAGAAACATCTTTGCCCTTGGCGGGCAGGTTGTTAGTATCCCCTGTTTGCCCCGCTCGGCGGGGAGGCAGGAAAGGTTGTCATGCTCGGATTTGTCTGGAATCTTGACCCCGTGCTCATCGAATTGGGTCCGGTCGCGATTCGCTATTACGGGGTGGTTTTCGTCTGCACGCTGGTCACGGCGTACCTCTTCTGGCGATGGCAGATGCGCCGCGGCGGGTACTCAAGGGAGATCATCGAGGGCTTCATTACATGGGGCACCGTGGCGACCATCGTGGGCGCCCGCCTGGGCCACTGCCTCTTCTACGAGCCGGCTCGCTACCTGAGCGACCCCATCCAGATCCTCTACTTCTGGCAAGGCGGCCTGGCCAGCCATGGGGCGACTATCGGGCTTGTCATCGCCCTGGCGCTGTACTCGCGCAGGCACAAGCTGCCGCTGCTGGAGTTGATGGACCGATTCAGTCCCTCGGCCGCCGTCGGCGCCGCCGGCATCCGGCTGGGAAACTTCCTGAACTCCGAAATCGTCGGCCGGGCCACGGATGTGCCGTGGGGCGTGCGGTTCATGCTGTACAACGACCACGGTGCCAAGCTGCGCCACCCGTCGCAGCTTTACGAATTCGCGATGGGCCTGTTTGTGCTGCTGGTGATCGTCCTGGCCGACCGCTGGGCCGGACGGGAAAAACGCCCCCGCGGCCTGCTGGTCTCGCTGTTCCTGCTGGTGTACTTCACCGGGCGGTTCTTCGTGGAATTCGTCAAGGAATTGCAGGTTCCCAAGAAGGAATCGCTGCTGACGATGGGCCAATGGCTCTCGATCCTTCCGATGTTCATCGGCGCGGTGCTGCTGGTCTGGTGCATCGCTCGCCCCGCCGCAACGCGCCCCGACGGCCAGGCCGCGACGCTGCCGGCCACCCCCGCGCCCGACAAGCCAGCCGCGCCCGCCAAGCCAGCCGCGCCCGCCAAGCCGAGCCGGGCACGACCTCGTCGTCGCAAACGCGGCCATTAACCACCCGCATAGCGCCCCCTTGCCCTTGTCGCTCAAACGAAACGGGGCGGACCCAATGGTCCGCCCCGTGGTGCTGTGTGTGTCATGTTGTGCGGGCCTGGTTTCGCCCGCCATCTCGTTGTTGCCTTACGCGGCGCGGCGCCGGCGTAAGAGGACTACTGCTCCGAAGGCCAGCAGGCCCAGCGTCGCCGGCTCGGGAACGATTTCACCGGTGCCCGCGGAAACAAACTCTGTGATATAACCACCGGCCGAAGTGCGTTTGCTGACCTGCGTGGAGAATGAGATGCTGACTGGATTGTCGAGGGAAAGGCCATAGGGCAAACTCTGACCAACAATAGTCGACGAGGATGAGCCAGCGAAGATGAATTTTAAGGTGGAGGACTTCAAAGTGTAATCGATGCTGACCGAATCCAGCGTCAGCGACAAGAATTCGCCGCCGCCCAAGTTGAGGTTCAGGTACCCACCGGCCGCGCTGTACACAGTGCCGCTGATGTCGCCGCCGGTCGCGGGAATGCCGAACACTCCGGGGATCTTCAGGTCCAACGTGACTCCTGTGGTGTCCGTGCCCTGCGTCACACCATCCTTGATGAACGTGGCAGTGTCCAGCGGATCGGGAGCCGCGACGGTGCCCGTATCCACGATGTCGGCGCCGTCGTAGCGGATGTTGATGCCACCCAGGTCAATCTGAATCACCGCAGCCGATGCACTGGAAACCACACCCACGGCCAGCAGCACCGCACCCGCCAAAATCATTTCCCTCGCTCGCATGACTCCTACTCCTTATTCTTCCTTTTTCGCCGGGTTTGGCCGGCACCCTTCCTGGTCTCTCACTTCAACCTTGCCACATACTATAAGCATTATACGCCCATTCGACGATTTGTCAAGCGCCAAAATTCTCAAACTTCCCGATTTTTTTTCGGCGATTTCTCGG
>CAYOBS010000087.1:0-7397 GCA_964402305.1 uncultured Planctomycetaceae bacterium
CCCCGCAGGTGCTGCCCGTGCGATGTGTTCAAGCGGGACGGCATATGCCCCTGCGCCGGCGAGAAGCCAAAGCCCGCCCCCGCCGGGCAGGTCAAGCTGCTGGCGATGGTCCACAACGCCGGCTGCGCGTCGAAGATCGCCCCCACCGACCTCGAAGCCGTCCTCCAGCGGTTGCCCGCCGTCAATGACCCGGCCGTGCTTTCCGGCATGCCCGCCGGCGACGATGCGGGAATCTACCGGCTGACCGACGAGTTGTGCCTCGTCCAGACCGTCGACGTGATGACCCCCTGCGTGGACGATGCCTATACCTTCGGGCGGATATGCGCCGCCAACTGCCTGTCCGACGTCTACGCGATGGGCGGCGTGCCCCGCACCGCCCTGAGCGTGCTGGCGTTTCCGTCGGATTCACTCGACACGGAGATCATCTACCAGATGACGCGCGGGGCGATGGACGTTTTCGCCCAGGCGAACGTGGCGCTGCTCGGCGGGCACAGCATCAAGGACGATGAGATCATGCTGGGCTTCGCGATAACCGGCACCGTCGCCGCCGCCTCGGCCGTGCGACACGAGACAGCCAGGTGCGGCGACGTGATCGTGCTGACCAAGCCCCTTGGCACGGGCGTGCTTGGCTTCAGCCGCCAGATAGGCCGGCCCGGAGGCGACGCAACGGCCCAGGCCGAGTCGATGGCGACGCTCAACCGCGCCGCCGCCGAGGCCATGAACGAGGTCGGCGCCTCGGCCTGCACGGATGTGACGGGCTTCGGCCTGTTCGGCCATCTCATAAGCCTCTGCCGCCATTCGGGCGTTACGGCCCAGATCTACGCCGACCGCCTGCCCGCCTTCGACGGGGCCATCGATGCCCTCGCGGGCGGCGTCGTGCCCGGCGCCATCGAGCGGAACACCGAGTACGTCGGCGACGACCTCAGCGCCGCTGACGGCGTCCCGGAGGCGGCCGTGCTGCTGGGCTACGACGCACAGACCTCCGGCGGGCTGATGATCTGCGTCCCGGCCGAGCGCCACGAGAAGCTCCTGGCCGCCCTCAAGGCCCGCGGCACAATGGCGGCGACCATCGGGAGAATCGTCGGGAAGTCCGACGGCAAGATCATCGTCACACTGGCCGGCCAGGATGCCTCAGCCGCACCGGTCAAGGCCATCGTCGACGAGTTGCCACACGCGGCAGAGCAGTCGGCCGTTCGTGGCATGGGCGTCCCTGGCCCTTCGGGCCCGCTCGTGGAACCGGCGGCCGCGACGGCTTGCTGCGCGCCAGTCGCGCCCGCCGATGCCAACAGCACCGTCGCCCGCACGCTCGAAGCCTGGACAGCCATGCTGCGGTCCAGCGCCGCCGACGGGGCAATCGACGCGAAGACCAAGGAACTCATAACCTACGCGCTGGTGATCCTCAGCCGCTGCGGGCCGTGCCTGCGGGCCCACCACGACAAGGCCATCAAGATGGGCCTCACGCCCGAGCAGTTGGCCGAGGCGCTCTGGCTGGCGGTCTTCATCGGCGGGGCGCCCGTCAAGATGTTCTACGATGAAACCCTCGCCGCCGCGGCCGCGCCGGCAGCAAAGCACAAGGGCGGCTGCTGCGGATAATGAGGTGATTGGCCTTCAGCCCCGTTCACGGGGCTTTGACCGCCGAAGGCGGGTATAGACCAGGCCTTTCAGGCCTGGGGCGATCGGGATGTTCCTATTGTTTCTTTAGCACGCCTCGGCGCGCTTGAAGAAGGCTTTAGCCTAAAGGCTCCAATGCATGGGTAAGCGCGCTGAAGCGTGCTGATGAAGAAACCAAAGAAGAAGTGTCGAATTGTCGCCTGCACCCAGGCCTAAAAGGCCTGGTCTAAACCTCCGCTATCGCGGAGGCAAAGCCCCGTGAACGGGGCTGACAATAAGGTCGCTAAACACGTACGCCATCCCTGGGCTTCAAGACCATCTGATCCGATCTTACGGAGGCGAATGGGAATCGAACCCACCCGGGACTTTGTTGAGCCCCACACTGGTTTTGAAGACCAGGGGCGCCACCAGGCTACCGTTCACCTCCATCCTGTGAACAAGATGTAATTCTATCGCCCCGCGCGACAGGCTGTCAATAAGCGCCGCCGTGGCAAATGGCGAAAAGGTTTGGATTATTGCCCTTGTTTTGCTGAAATAGACGCGGCTGTGTTGTTCTCAAAAGACAGTGAGGTATGGAGCATTAAGCGTAGACATGAGTAAGCTCAAGGAAAAGCTGCTGGCGGGCACGGAGTTCATCATCACGTGCGAGCTGGTTCCCGGCCGCGGGCACGCGGGCAAGGCGGTCGAGCAGATAATCGAGTTCGGCCGGAAGCTCTTGTCGTCCACCGTGGCGATCCACGCCGTGAGCATAACCGACAACCCCGGCGGCAACCCGGCCCTTAGCCCCGACGTGCTAGGCCGGGAACTGATGGCGATGGGCGTCGAGCCGCTGGTGCATTTTTCCTGCCGCGACTTCAACCGCAACATGATCGAGTCGCGGGCCTCGGCCCTGGCGCGAAGCGGGCTTGACAACCTGCTGGTCGTCACGGGCGACTACCCCGCCGGCGGCTACGACGGCCTGGCCAAGCCGGTCTTCGATCTCGACGCCGTCCAGGCCATCCGCATGCTCAAGGCCATGAACGCCGGCCTGGAGATCCCAGGCCGAAAGCCCGGCACGACCGACCGCCTGCCGCCGACGGACTTCCTGCTTGCCTGCGCCGTCTCGCCGTTCAAGCGACACGAGGCGGAACTGCTCCCGCAGATGTACAAGCTCGAGAAGAAGATCGCCGCCGGGGCGGACTTCGTCATCCCGCAGCTCGGCTACGACATCCGCAAGTTCGCCGAGATACTCAAGTACCTCAAGTACCGCGGCCTGGACGTGCCGGTGTTCGGCAACGTCTACGCGGTGACCAAGGCCGCCGGCGCCATGATGAACCAGGGCCTGGTCCCCGGCTGCGTCGTCAGCGACGCTCTCCTGGCCGCCCTCTCGGCCGAGGCCGAGCAACCCGACAAGGGCAAGAGCGCCCGCCTCGAGCGCGCCGCCAAAATGATGGCAATCTTCCGCGGCATGAAGTTCAGCGGCGTACACCTGGGCGGCTTTGGCCTGAAGTTCGAGGACTTCGAGCAGATCATCCGCCGCTCCGAGGCAATCGGCGACAACTGGCGCGACCACATCCGCGAGTTTCGCTACTGCCAGCCGGGCGAGTTCTACCTGTTCCC
This sequence comes from uncultured Planctomycetaceae bacterium, assembly GCA_964402305.1. Taxonomy (GTDB): domain Bacteria; phylum Planctomycetota; class Phycisphaerae; order SM23-33; family SM23-33; genus JAUWQU01. Next base: position 3,211 of record CAYOBS010000087.1, read on the forward strand.
CGACGATGCGGACCTGTCCTTCGCCCCCGACAAGCTCGTACACGTCGCGACCGCCCGCAAGACCGTCCTGTCGCCCAACTACCACCTCAGCCGGGCCTTTCACCGCTGCGTGTTCACCGAGGGTGCGCTGCTGTATCGCCTGGGCCGCTGGAAGTACGGGCTGATCGAAAAGTTCAAGCCGCTCCGCAAAGCGGCGTACTTCATCGAGCGGAACATCAAGCGGGTCCTGTTCGACTGCCGGGAATGCGGCGACTGCGCCCTGTTCGACCTGGGCTACCTGTGCCCCATGTCGCGCTGCGCCAAGGGCCAGCGCAACGGCCCCTGCGGCGGCAGCCGGGACAGCCGGTGCGAGGTCGACGCCGACAAGCCCTGCGTCTGGACGCTTGTGTACCAGCGGTTCTCGGCGGCTGGGAAACTCGACGACCTGCGAACCCAGTACGTACCCGCCGCCGACAACGCCCTGGAGCGAACGAGCGGCTGGGCGAACTTCTTCCTTGGCCGGGACCACGCGGCCAAGATGAAGCCCGCGCCGCCGGCCGATGAGGAGGCCCCCAAGCCGCGGGCCGACGAGGGAGCTTCCAAGCCGCGGGCCGCCAAGTGATCGAGAAGCGGGTGCGACCATACCTGTCGCGGCGCCGCGATAGGACGTCTATTATCACCGGCCGCGGATAGTTGAAGTTTCGCCCGCGGTACTGCATTGCGTCATCGACCCGGCCGCCGCCGCTGTTTCGCCTTGCTTCCGGACCGGTTTGCGTGTATCTGCTAGGGGCAAATCCTGGCTAGGCTTTCCGTCGGGGTGTGCATTGTCGTTGCACCGGAAGTCCAGTTTGGCCCGGCAAATACGAGGATTCGTCATGGAAGATTATCGAATGCGATTCCAGGAACTGGTCCGGCAAATGTTCCAGTTCGACTGCGCGGACCTGGACTTCGGCATCTACCGCATCATGAATTTCAAGCGCGAGGCCATTGAGCACTTCATCCAGAAGGACCTGGTCGGCGCCATTGGCAAGGAGCTTTCCAGCGGCATCCTGGCCAGCGACGCACGCGCCGCCATCGAGCTGGAGGATCTCGCCGAGAAAATCCGTGAAGCGTTAGGCGAGGCCGCTCTCGACGGCGACGGCATGCTGGCGGAGCAGTTCCACGGCACGCCGCTGGGCAAGCGGTATCTGAACATTCAGGCCCGGGCATCCGGCGCCCTGGCCAAGCCGGCCCTGGAAGCGGCCGTCTTCAACCACCTGTACGCCTTCTTCAACCGCTACTACGACGCCGGCGATTTCCTCTCCAGGCGCCGCTACAGCCGCAAGGAGAAGTACGCCATCCCGTACAACGGCGAGGAAGTCCACCTCCACTGGGCCAACAGCGACCAGTACTACGTGAAGACCGGCGAGTACTTCACGGACTACCGCTTCGCCTCCCGTGGCATCACGGTCCACTTCCGGCTCCGGCAGGCCGACGTGCCGCAGAACAACGTCAAGGGCGACAAGCGGTTATTCATGCCCCTGCCGAAGGAAGCAACCTTTTGTAGTGTGCCCGTGGTTCGTAGTGTGCCCGTAAGGGCATCAAAAGCCGGGGAAACGCCTCCCTGCCCCGTTGGGGACGGCGTCACTACGAACGAAATCGTCATCCCGTTCGAGTTCCGGCCGCTGAGCGACGCCGAGCAAACCAGGTACGGCCAGCGCAACCAGCAGGACGCCATTCTCGCCGAGGCTCTTGAGGCGATCCCGGCCGCGCTGGGCAAGCACAACGACGCCCTGGCCGCGCTGCTGGCCGTGCATCACAAGACGGCCGAGGGCAAGGATGTGACGTTCCTGGCCCACCACCTGCGCCAGTACACGCAAAAGAACACATCCGACTTCTTCATCCACAAGGACCTCAAGGGCTTCCTGTCCCGCGAGTTGGACTTCTACCTGAAGAACGAAGTGCTCAACCTGGACGACCTGGAAGCCGCCGGCGAGACGCGCTCCGCCGGCTGGTTCCAACTCATGCGGGCGATCAAGTCCATCGGCGGCCGCATTATCGAGTTCCTCGCCCAGATCGAAGACTTCCAGAAGATGCTCTTTGAGAAGCGAAAGTTCATTACCGAAACCTGGTACTGCATCACCGTCGGCAACATCGCCGAGGACTTCCACGCCGACATCGCCGCCAACGACGCCCAGTGGTCCGAGTGGAAGGAGCTGTTCCACATTGATGAGGAGCAGAAAAACCTGTTCAACTCTGCCGCCAAGAACCGCCAAGACCGCCGCGCGGCGTTCCTGAAGGCCCATCCGACGCTCGTGCTGGACACGCGGAACTTCGATTCCGAGTTCACGGACCGCCTCCTGGCCAGCTTTGACGATCTGGACGAAATGACCGACGGGCTGCTCGTCCACAGCGAAAACTTCCAGGCACTGGGCCTGTTGCTGGGGAAGTACCGCGAGAAGGTCCAGTGCATCTACATCGACCCGCCGTACAATACGAGCGAGAACACGTTTGTCTATAAGAACAGCTATAAACATTCATCTTGGATTGCCATGATGAGTAATCGGCTTGGGGTAAGCCGGTGGATGCTTATGCCAAGTGGGGTCATTGAGGTGGCAATTGACGACACCGAAACAAACTACTTGCGGACCATCTTGGACGGTTTGCTGGGGGAAAGCAACCGCGTTGCAACTATTGCAGCCGAAGTGAATCCGGCAGGGCAGAATCTTCGTCCTAATACACCAGCCTTGAGCCACGACTATTGCCACGTTTACGCTGCTGATATTAATGCAATGGAAATGATCTTGCGAGAACTGACCGACGAGGAGATGGAAACCTACGAGAAAAAGGACGATAATGGCTCGTATCTGTGGGACAATCTCCGCCGCAGAGGAGGCAATTCGCGCCCGTCTGACCGTCCCGGTCAATGGTTCCCGTTGTTCGTTACGGAGAAGACGGTCCGCGTCCCTGATATGGAGTGGGACGAATCAGGGAAGAAATGGTTGGTCAAGGAGAAACCTCGTAAAGGCGAGGCCGAAGCATGGCCCATCGACCCAAAGGGGGAGAAACGAATCTGGCGCGTCAACCCTGATGGCGCACGGAGATTCATCAAGTCGGGCGATATTGGCATCACGATCAAGGCTGGTCGCCAAGAGGTCATCAAGAAGTCCTACATGCCAGAAGGAAGAAAACCCAAAACGCTCTGGAAAGACCCAAGGTACTCAGCGACTACTCATGGAACCAAGCTACTCATTGATATTCTTGGGAAGCAGTTGTTTAGTTATCCAAAGTCGCTCTTCTTGGTTATGGATTGCCTGCGGTTCTGGGCCGATGAGGATGCTAGTGTCCTAGACTACTTTGCGGGCTCCGGGACAACCGGCCACGCCGTTATCAAGCTGAATCAAGAGGACGGTGGCCAGCGTCGCTTTATCCTCGCCGAGATGGGCGAATACTTCGACACGGTTCTTCTTCCCCGCATCAAGAAGGTGACGTTCACGCCGGAGTGGAAGGACGGCAAGCCGGTGCGTCAGGCGACGGCCGAGGAGGCCGAGCGCAGCCCGCGGATCGTCAAGGTCATTCGACTGGAGAGCTACGAGGACGCGCTGAACAACATCCAGTTCACCGGCGCGGCCAAGGGATTGTACGACTTCGACGACTACATGCTTCAGTACATGCTAAGGTGGGAGACGAAGGAAAGCGCCACGCTGCTGAACGTCGCGCAACTCGCCAGCCCGCTGGCCTACAAGCTGCGGGTTCGTAGTGTGCCCGTGGTTCGTAGTGTGCCCGTAAGGGCATCAGGGGGAATGGGGGAAACGCCTCACGGCGTCACTACGAACGAAGAGGAAGAGAAGGTGGTGGACGTGCCGGAGACGTTCGCCTACTTGCTGGGCCTGCACGTCAAGACGCGCCGGGTTTACGTTTGTAGTGTGCCCGTAAGGGCATCCCAAGAAACGCCTCACGGCGCCACGACGAACAAAGAAACGCCTCACGGCGTCACTACGAACAAGTACGTAGTCTACCGGGGCAGGATCGACCATCGCGAGGTGGTGGTGATATGGCGCGACTGCGCCGGCTGGGAAAAGGCGGACTTCGAGCGGGACAAGAAGTTTGTGGCCGAGCAGAAGCTCGCCGAGGGCGCGGATGAAGTGTTCGTCAACGGCGATTCGTTGATACCGGGCGCGCGGAGCCTGGACGGCGTGTTCAAGGCCCGGATGTTTGGTTCGTAGTGT
>CAYOBS010000087.1:7497-11658 GCA_964402305.1 uncultured Planctomycetaceae bacterium
GATGTTTGGTTCGTAGTGTACACGTAAGGGCATGGGAACGCAAGGAACGCAAGAAACGCAGGAAACGCCTTACGGCGTCACTACAAACGCATGGGTTCGTAGTGTACACGTAAGGGCATGGGAACGCAAGAAACGCAAGAAACGCAGGAAACGCCTTACGGCGTCACTACGAACGCATGGGTTCGTAGTGTACACGTAAGGGCATCAGGGCGTATTGTCGCATGTACGATTACAGAAAGCTGACGCCTGAGCAGAAAGCGGAGACCTTGGCGCAGAGAAAGGCACGGGACTATCCGTGGCATGCGCCGCCGCACTCATGGGGCGAGAACACGTACATGCTCTCGGCGGCATGTTTCGAGCACAAGCCAATCATGTTGCCATCGCATCGCCTGGCCGAGTTCGCGGATGCCCTGCTGCGAGGCGTCGAGCAAACCCTCGGCGGAGCCGTTCATGCATGGGCTGTGCTGCCCAACCACTATCACCTGTTGGCCCACGTGGACCTTGGCGCATTTCGCCGGTGGGTTGCACGACTGCACAACGGGAAGTCCACCCAGTGGAACCGGCAGGACGCGACGCCGGGCCGCAAGGTCTGGCACCGGTTCTCGGACCGGTGGATCCGGGATGAACGGCACTACTACGCGTCCGTGAACTACATTCACGGCAATCCAGTGAAGCATGGGTATGTGGAGGACGCGCGAGCGTGGCCCTGGAGCAGCTTGCACGAGTATCTGGAGCAGTTTGGGAAGGACAAGCTCCTGGAATGGTGGCGGGAGTATCCGGTGAGGGATTACGGAAAGGGATGGGATGAACAGGAAACGCACTAGGGCGTCACTACGAGCGAACGGGAAACGCCTTACGGCGTCACTACAAACCGAGTACGTGAAGCTGGAAGGGCGCCTGTTGCTGGTGGCCTGGCTGAACCACCTGATGGGCTACGACAGCAATCAGGAATTGCTTGCCGACGTGAAGCAGTCCGGCGAGGGCTTCGACCCCTACGGACAGAGCTACATTTACCCCCGCCTGGTTGGCCGGGGCGACAAGCTCAAGGTGTCGCTGCCGGACCTGGGCCGATATGACGGCAACATCCGCAACCACCTTGCCGCCATCAACAAGAGCCGCCCCGAGCCGATCACCCTTCGCTACTTCCAGCACCTGGCGCTGCTCTACACGGAAATCTTCCTCGACTGGCGCTTCCGCCGGCCTGGAGAATTGCTGCGGGCATTGAACGAGTTCGTCGACGACCGCAACGCCCGCAAGCCATACGGGGAGCCCAAGGACGGCGAGTTCGTCAAGGGCGACCTCAACAAACTTGCCTACTGGATGGCCACGGGCAGCGGCAAGACGCTGATAATGCACATCAACTGCCGCCAGTTCCTTCACTACAACCGCAAAGGGCTGGACAACATCCTGCTGATCACGCCCAACGAGGGGCTTACCGAGCAGCACCTGGCCGAGATGACATTGTCGGGCATCCGGTGCAGGCGGTTCAACCTCGGCGAGGGCGGGCTTGAGCAGAGCGACCGCGACACGGTCCGGGTGATAGAGATCACCAAGCTGGTGCAAGAGAAACGCGGCGGCGGGGTGAGCGTGCCGGTGGAAGCGTTCGAGGGCAACAACCTGATCTTCGTGGATGAGGGGCACAAGGGCTCCGGCGGCGAGGCGTGGCGCAAGTTCCGCGACGCACTGGGGCAGACGGGCTTCACCTTTGAGTACAGCGCGACGTTCGGCCAGGCGCTCACGGCCGCCCGGAACGACGACCTGACGGCTGAGTACGGCAAGGCCATCGTGTTCGACTACTCCTACAAGTACTTCCACGGGGATGGGTACGGGAAGGACTTCCACATCCTGAACCTTCGCGACGAGGCAGCGGAGGAACAGACCGACTTGCTCCTGCTGGGCAATCTGCTGAGCTTCTACGAGCAGCAGCGGTGCTTCGACGAGCAGGCCGAGCACCTGCGGCCGTACAACCTGGACCGGCCGCTTTGGGTGTTCGTGGGCAGCAGCGTGAACGCCGTTTACACCGAGGGCCGCCGGCGGCGGTCGGACGTGCTCACGGTGGCGCGGTTCCTGCACCACTTCCTGGCCGACAAGGTCAAGGCCGTTAAGGCTATTGAAAAGATCATTGACGGCAAGACCGGGCTGGTGGACTTGAGCGGCGAGGACGTCTTCGCCGGGCGGTTCGAGTACTTGCGGAAGAGCCGCCAGCAGGCCGAGGGCATATACCGGCGCGTGCTGTCGAGCGTGTTCCACGCCTCGGCGGGCGGGGCGCTGCATCTGTGCGACATCAGAGGCCGCTCCGGCGAGCTTGGGCTGAAAGTTGGCGAGGCGGAGAATTACTTCGGGCTGATCTACATCGGCGACACCAGCACGTTCAAGAAGCTCGTCGAGGAGGATCAGAAAAAAGACGATAACGGCATCAAGGTCGAGGAGGACGTGATTGGCGAGTCACTTTTTGACGGCATCAGCGAACCTGACACCACGATCAACATGCTGATTGGCGCAAAGAAATTCATGGAGGGCTGGAATAGCTGGCGCGTATCGAACATGGGGCTGCTGAACATCGGCCGAACCGAGGGCTCGGAGATAATCCAGCTTTTCGGCCGGGGCGTGCGGCTGCGGGGTCGGGGCTTCAGCCTCAAGCGCAGCAGCGCCCTGGACGGCCAGCACCCCGCACATATCAAGCTGCTGGAAACCTTGAACATCTTCGCGGTGCGGGCCAACTACATGGCCCAGTTCCGGGAGTACCTCCAGCGCGAGGGCGTCGAGACGGAGGGCAGTGTCGATCTGCCGCTGGCTATCCGGCCGAATGAGGAATTCCTGGGCGAGGGGCTGCTCGTGCCGCGTCTGCCCGCCTACCGCGCGTTTGCCGCCGAGTGCGACGTGGTGCTCGCCCCGGACAAGGCCGCAAGGGTGAGCGTGGACATGTCGCTGAAGGTGGAGTCCATGCGGAGCGTTTCTGGCAAGCTTGCCACGGTGGCGATGAAAGCCGGCCAGGTACAGGTCATCCCGGCTGAAAGCCTGGACTTGGTGGATTGGGAGGCCGTTTACGTTGACCTGCTGGAGTTCAAGGAGGCCCAGGGCCTGGCGAACATGGCTCTGACGCCCGACATGCCCCGCAAGCTGATAGAGCATGACGAACCCCTGCTGTACGGGCTGGTGGCGGATCAAGCCGCCGTCAGGCCGCGTTCGTTCGCGGAAACGGCCGTACTCCAGGAGACGGTCCTGTCCATCCTCCGCAAGTACGTGGAGAAGTACTACAGGCTTTCGCAGGAGCGATGGGCGACTGAGGCGATGGAGTATCGCGAGCTAAGCAAAGAGGATGGCAACTTCCAGCCTTACACGATACGGGTATCGCGAAGCCAGTCGCAGTTCATCGAGGCGATCAAGCGCCTCATCAAGGAAGCGGATCGAGTCTATCGTGACGTGACGACCGACCTGCCCACGCTGCACTTTGACAGGCATCTATACCAACCCTTGTTGGTCAGGGATAGCCGAGGGATCGTGACGAGCGACCCACCCGGCTTGGAACCAAGCGAACGGCGGTTTGTCGAAGACATTCGCAGGTATTGGGCCGAGCACTGGCAAGGCCGGCATGCGGGGCAGGACTTGTTCCTGCTCCGCAATCTCAGTCGGGGCAAGGGCGTCGGGTTTTACCTGAGCGAGGGTTTCTTTCCGGATTTCATCCTTTGGATCAAAGAGGGCGACCGCCAGCGCATCGTTTTCGTCGAGCCGCACGGCATGTTGATGGCGAAGACCTATTGGAGCGATGACAAAGCGCGGCTGCACGAGCGCCTGGCCGCGCTTTCTGAAAAATGGGGCAAGAAGGCCGGCGTCAAGAACGTGACGCTGGATTCGTTCATCATATCGGCCACTCCGTACCGCACGCTGCGGGACTACTGCGGCGACAGTCCCTGGTCCGTACAGGACTTCGCCGAGCGGCACATTCTGTTCTTCGACAATGCCGACTACACGAAAATGCTATTCGGATGACACCTTTCCCCCCTTTCCCACTTCCGCGGCTTCTTATTTCCTCTGTGCCTCCCGAAGGGACCGTGGGTCTGCTCTGAAAAGAAGGCTTCAGGCTTCAGGCTACAGGCTTCAGGCTACAGGCTTCAGGCTACAGGCTACAGGCTACAGGCTACAGGCTTCAGGCTACAGGCT
>CAYOBS010000088.1:0-11603 GCA_964402305.1 uncultured Planctomycetaceae bacterium
AGTAGTGGCCGTAGTAGCGGATGAGGTGCTCGCCCTTGTTGGGGATGTGCTGGGTGAGTTCGGCCAGGAAGTCCAGTGGCTCGAAGATCTGGAAGTTCTGCCGGACGCCGGGGAAGAGGTCTTCGCTGGCGGGCTCGGGGAACTTCTGGCAGTGGTCTTTTTCGGCCCGGTAGACGACGTGCCCAGATGCGGTGATGCGGACCATGCGGGCCAGGCTTGTGAGAACCCATCGCCGCTGTCCCTTGCTGAGCGCGCCATACGGCCGCTTAGGCGAGAGCCCCCGCCGCTTGCAGAACTCCCGGAACAATGTCCTGTCAAAGGTCCGCGACGCGCCCGCCTGAACGCCCTCCAGCAAAGCGGGCGTCGCCCATGTCGGCGGCTCACATCGGTCCCCGACGTACGCGACGCGTCCGGCCACGCAGGCCGGCTGAGACCGCGCCGGCGCGCCAAGGACGAACGCCTGCCCGCCGGTGGGCTCGATCAGCCCCATCAGGATCCGCAGCAGGGTGGTCTTGCCGACGCCGTTTGGGCCCAGCAGCGTCAGTATCGTTCCCTTCGAGACATCCAGGCTCAGACCGTCCAGGGCCCGCACAGCCCCGAAGTCACGCCTCAACTCGACTGTACGCACCGCATGATCGCTCATTGTTCCGGCTCCATTTTGTTGGCTTCCGACTCGATGATCCTGAGCACCTCCGCCTTTGAGGCCCCGAGGCGAGACGCCTCGGCGAGCATTCGCCTGGCCATGTCGGCGATGGCTTTCTGCCGGACGGATTGCGGGGTGGCCCCGTGATTGACCGAGACGAATACCCCCTGCCCGTGTCGCATGACGACCAGCCCAGCATGCTGGAGTTCCTCGTAGGCCTTCACGACCGTCCGCGGGTTGATTTTCAGTTCCTCGGCGAGCGTGCGAATGCTGGGCAGCCGATCTTCCTGGGCCAGTCGCCCGGAGGCGACCTGGTACTTGATCGCCTCGACGATCTGGCGGTAGATCGGCTCGCCGCTGTGATGGTCAAGATGCAGATACATGGCTCACCATAGTATTAACTGTATTACATCATATACAACAGTAGGGGCAACGTCAAGGTGGTGTCGAAGTTTTTTGTCAAAATTTTTTCGAAGCCGGTCGCCTGCCGGATAATGGCGACGTGCCTGTATGAAATGATGCGGTTTGCGGGCTTGGCTCAAGACTGTGGCCGAATTTTCCGGTTTTCCCGCGACACATGTGGGCGTCGAGCGTCTAAGTAGAAGTGGATGCCGGCGCCAAGCCCAGGGCCAGGACAGCGGTTTGACAGGAAATGACAGGGCGGTTCGCCAGTTGCTTTTGCCAGGCGGAATCGTCGCCGGGCGCGGCGCAGTTTGTCGCGGTGAAAGCCAAGAGAATGATCGACGACCCGGATCGCCAGATCGCCGTCGGCTTGCAGGCAGGCGAGAGCGAGGCTTGGAGCGCGCTCTACCAGACGCACTTCGACCGCGTTTGGCGTCTGGCGGGGCGGATGATCGGCCCGGACGCGTCGGCCGTTGCCGACGTGGTGCAGGAGACTTTCCTGTCCGCCGCCCGTTCGGTGCGGACCTTCGACCCCAGCCGCGGGCCACTGTGGCTCTGGCTGGCTGGAATCTGCCGCAACCAGGTCGCCACGCACTTCCGCACACGCCGCCGCGACGACCGCGTTAACGCCGGCGGCGACCTGCACTCCGCGATGCTCGGGCAGTGGGCCCGGAGATTGCAGCAAGCGGAGGCCACGCCGCACGAGGCATGCCTCTCGGCCGAGGAGGCATCCCTGGTGCAATTGACGCTGGCGAACCTGCCCAGCGAGTATCAGCTTCTGTTGACCTCGCGATATTTCGAGGATGTCCCGGTCGATGAAATCGCCAGGGATACCCGCTGTTCGGTCGTCGCGGTCCGTTCGAAGCTGGCCCGGGCCCGTCGGGCGTTCCGCGAGGCTTTTTCAAAGAAACTCGGCCGCAAGCCCTCGGCGCCGGCCACTGAGGGCGAAGTCGGGAGCACGCCATGAGCACGAATGACGACAACCGGGAAGACCAGGAAGACAAACTCTTTGGGGCGTTTTTTGCCCCGCTCAATCGGGACGCCCCCCCGCCCGACCCGGAGTTTCGGCGGAAGTTGCACGCCCAGTCGCTGGCGGTTTTCGCCGCCCAGTTCGCCGAGGGTCAAACCCGCGTCGGCGGCGGCTCATCGGTTGCGCCAGGCCCCTTCGGCAAGCTCAGGGCAAGCCAGGCGGGCGCGACGGCCTTGGAATCGGCCGCTTCCAGAATCCAGGCTGGTTCACACACGAAACATCTCACCAGGAGAGCCCGCATGATCCGGATTGCATGGCGTTCAACGGCGGCCGTGGCGGCCGCGGGTGTACTTGCGTTGGTCTGGGTTCTGGCCTCGCCGGGCACGGCGGCCGAGCCGACCCTGGGCGACGTCCTGAACAAGCTGGCCGGGGTCAAGACCGCGCACCTGAACATTTCCCGGGATGGCAAGACCAGCGAAACCTGGTTTACCCAGCCGTGCAAAGTGCGGCGAAATAACGCTGACGGCACCTACCTGATCGCCCGCGGCGGCCGGGCCTGGCTGGTGGATGAGAAGGCCAACCGGGCGTCGTCGCGCGCGCCCGGCTACTTCAGGACGAACGTCAAGACCGACCAGCCGAGTCTGGACCCGCTGGCCCTGCTTGAGCTCGGCGAATCGAAGGACCTGGCGGCGGCCTTGGAAGCCCGGCCCGCACGGCAAGAGAAACGTGGCGGCGTGAGTTGCCTGCTCTACCACGCGACTTACACGGGCACACATGGCCCGGTCACGCTCGATGCCACCGTCGATGCCGCCACCGGGCTGCTCCGCTCGCTGGAGACCACGGAGAACCGCGACGGCAAAATCACGCCGCTGGCCGCCATCACCGTGCTGGCGGTCGATCTGCCGCTGAATGAGGATCTGTTTGTAGTCGGAGACACGCTCACCGAGGATGGCAGGATCGGCAAGATCGTCGACGCCCAGGGCATCGTCTCGCTCAAGCCGGTCATGGCCAGCCGCTGGACGCCCGTCAGCGACGGCATGCTCGTGCGGCCTGGCGATTGGCTCCAGACCGATGTCCGCGGCGCCAACGCCGCCGCCGTCCGACTGGCTGGGCAAACGGAGATCGTCGTCGGGCCAGGCAGCCTGGTCGAGCTGACATCCGCCAAGGCCGTTATCCTGAATGACGGCGAGATCAGGATCGCCGCAAGTGAAAAGGCCCCCCTCCAGTTGCTGGGGCCTAATAAGCAGAAGATCGAGGTCAAGGACCGCGGCGTCTACCGCGTGCAGGATGAGAAGCTCGTTCGGCTGGACAAGGACCCGCTGTGGCTCAAGGGCTTCGAGGGGAGCGTGGTCAACGAGTCAATCGGCTCGCTGGTGGCCAAGGTTGATGGCCGGGACATGCCGCTGACCGTCGGCTACCACAAGGTGTCCGTCGACATCCGCGACCAGATCGCACGCACCGTTGTCGAGGAGTCGTTCGTCAACCACACCGGTGCCCGGCTGGAGGGCGTGTTCTTCTTCCCGCTGCCGCAGGATGCGTCGATCTCCGGCTTTGGCATGTGGATCGGCAGCGAACTGGTCGAGGCCGACGTGGTCGAAAAGCAGCGTGCGCGGGAGATCTACGAGCAGATTCTCCGCGAGCGGCGAGACCCGGGCCTGCTGGAATGGTCGGGCGGCAACCTCTTCAAGGCCCGGGTCTTCCCGATCGAGCCCCACAGCGAGAAGCGGATCAAGATCACCTACACCCAGGTGCTGCCGATGCGAGGCGGCACGTATCGCTACAGCTATGCCCTGCAAAGCGAGATGCTCCGGCAGCATCCCCTGCGGGAGCTTCAGATCGACGTGAAACTCAACTCCGCAATGCCCATCAAGGCCGTCACCTGCCTCAGCCACCCGGCTCGCGCGGACCGGACGGCCAACTCCGCGCACGTGGAGTTCGCGGCGCAGGAGTACACGCCGACGCGGGACTTCGAGGTGGCCGTCGAGGTCGATGGCAAGCAGTCCGGCGTGGTGATGGTCCCCCACCGCCGCGGCGACGACGGGTATTTTCTGCTGCTGCTGACGCCGCCGGCGGGCGACGACGACTGGCAGCGGGAACTGCTGCCGGAGGCCGAGCCGCAGGAGGTGCTGGTCCTGGCCGACACGTCCGCGTCGATGACCATCGACCAGCGGAACAGCCAGGCCGAGTTCATCGCGGCGGTCCTGACGTCGCTGGGCCCGAAGGACACCTTTAACCTTGCCCTGTGCGACGTGGGCTGCGACTGGGTTTTCGAGAAGTCCATCCCGGCCGACGCCAAGAACATCGCCGCCGCCAGGGAGTCCCTGTCGCGCCGGGCCTCGCTGGGCTGGACCGATCTGGAGACCGCCTTCGCATCCGCCATCGGGCGCACCGGCCCGGCAACTCGCGTGATCTACGTCGGCGACGGCATTGCGACCACCGGCGACGCCGACCCGGCCGCCATGGCCAAGCGGCTCAGCCGACTGCACGAAGGCAAGGCAGGCACGTTCTACGCCGTCTCGGTGGGCAGCACGTACGAATCGGGGGTGCTCCAGGCGATCGCCTCGCTGGGCGGCGGCTCGATGCGGCACATCAGCGGGCAGTTGGGGCCGCGGGCGGCGGCGTTGGAGTTGCTGGGCGAGATGGCCCGCCCGCCGCTGCGCGACCTCAAGGTCCAGTTCGAGGGCCTGCGGACCGCGCGGGTTTACCCTGAGGAGCTGCCCAACATCCCCGCCGGCAGCCAGCAGATCCTTCTTGGCCGCTACATGCCGGCCGGGAGCGACCAGCAGGGCCAGGTTACCGTCACCGGCATGCAGGCGGGCAAAGAGGTGAAGTTCAGCACGCGCGTGTCCATGAAGGACGCCGAGCAGGGCAACTCGTTCATCCCGCGGCTCTGGGCGCGGATGCACCTGGACTTCCTCCTTCAACAGGGCTCTTCGCAGGCAATTCAGGACGAGGTCGTCGCCCTGTCGCAAGAGTACAACATCATGACCCCGTACACCTCGCTGCTGGTGCTCGAGAGCGACGCCGACCGCGAGCGGTTCAAGGTCACGCGGCGGGTCCTGATGCGCGACGGCGAGAAGTTCTTCGCCCAAGGCCGCGACAACGTCAACTACGAACTGACCCAGCAGCAGATGAAACGGGCCGGGACATGGCGGCTGGGCCTGCGCCGGGCGGTGCTGGGCCAACTCGGCAGCCTCGGGCGCGATACGCGGGTATTCCAGCCTGTTGATAACTCGGGCGGATCATTCAGCCATCAGTTGCAGGCTGGGAGTGGTTTCGTGATCCGCGGAGGTTCGGCCATCCGGAGTCCCTCTGTCGAGTTGAGACCTGTCGGCGGGGGAGGTGGTGACGACTTCGGAGTATGGGCGGAGAGCGGCACCAATTGGAACTTTGATGCGGCATCGCCGGCAGGGCCGACCAGCCTGTCCCGCGACAGGGTTTCTAACGGGTTTGGCGGTGATGAGCAAGGCGACTTGAGGAACTTCGAGAAACTGGGCGACGATCTTTCTTACCAAGGTCGATTGGATGGCGAGGGTGCCGAAGAGGAACTGGGTGACTTAACGGGTACGAACTTTGCCGCATCGGCAAGGCCGGTGGGAGCGCCGGACGGCCCTTTACTCTGGCGGGCTTCTCCGGTTAGTTCTAATACGCCGGCCGCCCAGCTGGGCAATAGGTTCGGGTACATCTCCAGCATGACCGAAGAGAACGTCCGGTTCTCCGAAGCTGGCCACTACCGGCGGTACCGGGGGGACGATTATCAGTACTATCAGTACACGCAGTGGCTGAACACGCTGTTTTCGCCGGTGCCCGCCGCGGCCAATGAACCGCCGCCGCTGAAGGTCCGCTGGCCGGCGGAGGCCCAGGCCATCTCCGAAAGCCTCCTGCGGAAAGAGCAGTTGGCGCAGTTGAAGGACGGGCTGGTCGTCGATCGCCAGGCCGAGAGTTTCGATATCCAAACCAACCTGCTCTCCAGTCGCAGCCGGTCGTCCTGGCTGGTAGCGCCGAAGAACTGGCTGGTCCGCACCGAGCATGACGACCAGCAGACGTCCGTCCAGTGGTGCGACGGCAAGCAGAGGGCAATCTTCCAGAAGGGCTTCATGCTTGGCCGGACGCGGCCTGCCGTGGCCGGCGACCTGGCCAATCCGCCGCTGGGCTTCGGGGTCTACGCATTCCAGTCGCTGGAGCGTACCTACTCGGGCTACAAGGTTGAACTGAGAAAGCAGGCAGACCGGCAGACGCTGTTGATCCTGACGAACGCCAACTCGCCCGCTTACGAAACCCGGATACTCGTTGACACCGGCCGGCACGTGGTGCTCCAGATCGAGCAGTCCAATGCGGGCAAAGTCACCAACACGCAGAAATACGGCGAACTCGTCCAGATTGCCGGGGCATGGTGGCCCACGCGCCACGAGTCGCTCGACAACAAGGGCCGCCGCGTCAGCCTGACCACCGAGAAGTATTCTACAGCCCCCGCCGATGAGTTCGAGCGAAAGTGCCAGGCCGAGCTTGCCGATGCGCCCAAGGTCCAGTTCATCCACGAGCCCGGCCGCAAGCTCGCCGACGCCAAGGAGGCTGCCGCCCTGGGCAAGGCCGATTTCGACGACCGCGTGGCCCTGCTGATGCACTTCGTGCGAAGCCAACAGTGGGATCGGGTTCTGGAACACCTCGACGCGGCCGAGAGGCTCGCGGGCGACAAGCCGGGCATGCGGTGGGTCCGCGACGCCATTCTCCAGATCAGTCGAAGGCACGAGGAACTGAAGAAGCGGATGCTCGCCGAGGCGGCCGGCCTGGCCAAGCCGGCGGCGACCAGCCGAGAGGATCTGCCGCTGGCAGATTACATCCTCGCCCAGGCCGGCGGGCTGCTTGAAGCCAACGAGATGCTGGGCCTGCTGGACACCCTGCGCCCCGTCTTCGAGCGCCAGGACGAGCATGTGCTGGGCCTGAAGGGATGGAACTTGCAGCGGGTCTCGCAGCTCCAGCGGATCGGCCGCGGCGACGAGGTCCTGGCGATCCTCAAGCAACTCACCGGGCAGTACCGGCTCGACAGCTCGCTCCAGTGTCAGTATGCCCGGGCGCTGGTCAACGCCGGGCAGATCGAGGACGCCCTCGCCTGCCTGAAGGAGGCCCTGGCCCGGACGCAGTGGCTGAGCTACAACGAGGAGCAGCTTCGGTTCCAATACGCGGACATTCTCTTCAACCAGGGCAGATACGAAGAGCTCCCGGCCTTCACCACCCAGTGGATGGAGCGGAATCCCGACGGCACGAGCGCATACCAGCGCCACCTGAGCGGCCTGATCCGCATGGATCGCGTCGACGACGCGGACAAGCTGATCGCCCGGTGGCTGAAGGAGAGCCAGTCGCCCGATCCGCTTTCGCCGGCGGCAGCAGCCCGCCTGGGGGCCGCGGTCTCGCAGGCCCTCGGTCAAGGCTACAACATGTACAGCAACCGGATCGACGAGCAGTGGCTTGAGCCGCTGGCGCAGGCAGCCTTATTCTTCGCGCGGCACCCGTCGCAGACACACATGGCCGACCAGATCATGAACCACTGGCGATTCCAGCAGAGCGACAACTGCCGCAACGTCCGCAAGGCGGCGGCGGAAATGCTCCAGGCCGACATCGACAAGCTCACGCCGCAGCAGGTCCAGCGGCTGGTCAACTGGATCATGCCGAACGATCCAGCCGTGGAGAAGGACGCGTGGAAGCGCCTCGCCGCGAGCCTGCTCACCCGCTGGGCGGCCTCGCAGGTATCCCAGGACAAGAGCGTCCTTGGCCAGACGCTTGTGCTGATTTACGCCAACCGGCTGGATGCGCCGGATTACCTGGCCTTCCTGCGCCGGCAGTTGAAGGATGCGCCGCAGGACCTGCGGGCCCAGTATGCCGGGCAGTTGTTTGATGCCTTGACGGTCCAACCATGGTCGCGGGAGCTCGAGGATGAGGCGCTCGGCATGATCGAGAATCTCAGCAATGCCAACGACCCATCCCAGCGGCTTGCCTCGGCCGTCATGGCGCTGCATGCCTTCGACGATCGCATGGGCCAGGCCCGCTGCAACGCCAAGGCCAAGGCCCTGGAACATCCCGAGGCACTGACCCGGACCGATCTGCTGGCCAGGCAGGCGGAGTTCCTTCGCCTGGCCCGCGAAGAACTGGCCGACCGGCTCAACCGCGAGATGGCCAAGCGCAGCGGCCCGATCGTCAAGTGGTTTGACGCCGAGCGGCTTTACTTGAACATGCTGGCCGGGCGAGACCTGGCAAAGGCGGCGCCCCAGTGTTGGGAGATCCTCGGACCCCAGCCGCGGAAGGTGGACCTCGATACCCATCCGGAGCTGCTGCTGGATGAAATCCTGCGGCATCGCATGTTGGTTACGCTGTCCAACCTCGCCTGCCGCAAGAACGCCGACCCGGCCTTGGTGGGGCAGTTGCTCAAGTACATCGACCAGGGGATTGATCTGGACAAGGACAGCCCCCAGTGGAAGCTGCACAAGTACCAACTGCTCATTGCCCTGGACCGGCCCAAGGACTTGGAGGAGGCCGTGGCGGGCTGGATTCGCGCGGACGATCCGGACAATCGCTGGAAGGTCAGTCTGGGCTACCTGCTGGCGGAACAAGGCAAGCTGGCCGATGCGATCAAGCTCTTCGAGGCCGTCGCGGCGGCCGATGAACTGGGCCCCGCGGAGTACCGCAGCCTGGCTGACTGGTACCTGGCCGTCAATCGCCGGCAGCAGTACGAGCGGGCGATGATCGACACTTACAAGATGACCGAGGAATGGCAGTTGAGCAGTTACCTGTACCAGCGGCTGCGGCCCTGGCAGCAGGAGCCCAGCCGCGCGCCCGCCGAGTTGGACGAGCAGATGCTGCTGGTCTTCGCGGCCCTGTTCGAGAAGTCGGCTGACCCGCGGAATCACCTGGGCCGGCTGACGGAGTACTACCAGGCCACGCGCGACTTCCGCCTGCTGTCGGGCCTGGCCGACGCCGTGATCGGCCACACCGCCGGGCAGGTGTACCCCTTCCTCCAGAACATGGGCGGCACGCTTTCGGAGGTCCGCGACGAGGCCACCGCCGACTCGATCGTCGAGCACCTGGCTAAGAAGGTTCGCCAGCGGGCCAAAACGGACATCGACCAGCGGGCCCTGGACCTGCTGGAAGCTATGGTGGAGCGGCGAGCGGCCGAACTGTTAAACCAGCCCGGGCCGCACGGCGACAAGGCGGTGGCCGCCCTGAAACGGGCATTCCAGCGGGCCTGGACGCCGGGCGAACCGCGCCTGATGGCCGATCTGCTGGGCAGCCTTGGGGCTATCGCGTACAAGCCGCTGGCCGATGAGCAGGTCCGCCAACTGGAGGCCCTGCATCGCGATGCGGCCAAGGGTTCAGCCGACAGGCTGTCAATCGCCCATCGCCTGGCCAATGCCTATTGGTACTACGCGCGGCAAGAGCAGGCCATCGACTTGCTGACCGACGCCCTCGGCGAGTTCGAGAAGGCCAGCGGGGGCGTGCTGCCTCCGTCGGCCAATGATCCGCTTGCCACGCTGGTCGGTTACCTCGAGTCTCGCCGCCACTATGACCGCGGCGAGAAGGTCCTGCTGGAACAGTTGACTCATCCAGCCCACCAGCAGCAGAGGCTCTGGCTGACCCAGAGGCTGTACGAACTCTACGTCAATGCCGTCCAAGGCGGCGGGGATGTGTCGCTGGGTTCGGGCCGCACACTGTACAAGGCCGCCGAGCAGAAGATGCAGGCCGACCTGGCCAACCCCGACCAGAACTTCCGGTACAACCTGGTCAACCGCCTGTGCAGCCTGTACCGCGCCGCTCATGAGAGGAAGTTCACCGGCGTGCCGGACGATCTGCGCCGATTCGCGTCCGAGAAGGTCCCCGCTGTTCTCAAGGGGCAGATGAACAACTACGAGAACATCGTCGGCGCCGTCGCATCAACGCTGCGGGACCTTGCCGGCCCGCGCGACGCGCTGGCCTTCCTGATCGACCGCGTCGAGCAGGAGCCATCCTGGTTCCGCTGGAATAACCAGGACGGCTGGAGCCGTCACGGGTACCTTCTGGGCCAGCTCCGAGCGGCGGTCAAGGACCTGGGCGACCTGGACGGCCCGCTGCTGAAGATCGTCCTGGCCGAGTTGAAACGCGACCTCAAGAGCGGCGCCCAGCGAAACAGGATCATGTACGATTGCCAGACTAGTTACTACTGGACCCAAAAGGAGCAGGACTTCCGCAAGGCGGCCGAGGAGGTCTACGCCGAGCGCAAGGGCTCCGGCGCGGCCGTGTCGTATATCGCCCACTACCTGTTCCACAACCTGCACCATTACGACCGCGCGATCGAGATCCTCTTCGTCGCCAACAACGCCAAGCTGCTGGATGAGTCCGGCCAGTGGCGCCTTGTCGAGTTCCTGCATTACCGGCAGCGCTACGGTGAATCGGTAGCGATCCTGCAGCACATGGTAGAGTGGCGGCCTGACAACATGAGCTACCGCACGGCCCTGATGCACGCCTACTTCCGCACGAATCGCCAGGCCGAGTTGCTGGGCCTGCTGGAACAGACGGATGAGCATTTCCACAAGGACCGCCGCTGGAACGAAGGCGCCCTGGCCGCCCTGGCGGGCAGTTGCCTGCAAAACCATCTTTTCGAGCAGTCAGTCAAGTACTACAAGGAACTGATCCCCCTGCACCAGCGGATGGCGGCCCGTCGAGGCATCGGCGATGGCACGCTGTCGAGCTACTACGACGGGATGGCGCGCGCTTACGGCGGGCTTGGCAAGACCGCCGAGGCCGTTGACGCCGCCTGCGGGGCGATCATCAGTTGGGGTTCTGCCCAGCCCAACCGCGCCGACGCCATCGCGGCCTTGCTGGCCGTGGTCCGCCAGGCGCCGGACCTCGACGATTTCGTCGCCGATCTGAACAAGCAAGCCGCCCAGACCGGATTGCACAACCCGATCGTCCGCAAGGCCGTCGGGCAGATCTACCTGGAGAAGAAGCAGTACGCCAAGGCCATCGCCCAACTGAGCCTCGCCTGCCAGGTGCAGCCCAACGACCTGGAAACGCACAAGGCCCTGGTGGCCTGCTACGACCAGCAGCAGGATCGGGCGGGAGCCATCCGGCAGATCCTGCAATCGCTCCAGGTGGCGCGGCGGGAGATCACGCTCTACGGCGACCTGGGCCGACGCTATGCCGCGATGGAGAAGCCGGCGGAATCCCGGCGCGCCTACACATCCATGGTGGAAGTGCTGTCAAGCGAATCGGAAGGCCACGCGGCCCTGGCTGAGGTCCTTCAGAAGCAGGACCGCTGGGCCGACGCGGCCGACCAATGGGTACAAGTGGCCCGAATCCGGGCATTGGAACCCACAGGCCTGCTGAAGCTCGCGGCGGCCCAGTTGCACCTGAAGCAATGGGACCAGGCCGCCGAAACCATCAAGAAACTGCGGGCCCGTAGTTGGCCGACCCGCTTCGGGGATGTCGACGGCCAAGTCCGCGGACTGGAGCAGCAGGTTGAGCGTGGCCGCAACCAGAGCGAGAGGCTGCATTCATTCCAAATAGCTCAAACTTCCCGGTTTTTCCGCAAGCCTTTTCATAGCAGGTCCCTCCGCAGGT
>CAYOBS010000089.1:0-10478 GCA_964402305.1 uncultured Planctomycetaceae bacterium
ATATCAGTCTCCAGCGAAGAAGGCTACAGGCTACAGTCCTTGTCTCCACACGCACCGGGCGGGCAACCATAGGTCCTATGGGTCCCATAAGACCTATGGACTTGTCCCAGCGCATGCGGAGTTGCCCAACTGCCCTGCTCGCTGAAGCGAGCAGGCCTCAACAGCGGATCCCGCAGGTTACAGATTCCATGTTCCATGTTCCGGGTTCCAGGTTCCAGGTCCCGGGTTCCCGGTTCCGCTTTTTGCTCTTTCGGGTTCCGCCTTTCCCGCCTTGCGCCTACAGCGTCCAAGGCTCCCGCAGCACGCGGGACAGCATGCGATTTGCCTCGGGCTCGTCCGGGAACCGCTCGGCGCGGGGGTCCCAGCGGAGCTTTCGGCCGAGGTCCATCGCGATGTTGCCTATGTGCATGACCGAGCAGCAGCGGTGGCCGATCTCGGCCGGAAAGTACGGATCGCGACGGCTCTTGACACAGTCGAGGAAGTTCCGGTGCTCGCCGCCGGTGCACGTGTAGAGGTGCAGCTCGCCCGGGCCGATCTTGCCGGCGAGGATGCCTGGGCTGCTCGCCTCGAGCCGGCCCCGCCAGCCTTTGTTGCCGACCCAGCCTTCATCGCCCTCGAAGCGGATGTCCGCGCCGCCGCTGTCGACGAACATCTCGACTCCGTTTGCATAGCCGTACCGCAGGTGGTAATCGTAGTACGTGTCGTATACCCCGCCGGCGTGGGCTTTGCCCACACCATCGACCTCCACGGGCCCTGTATGCTCCGTGTCGTTGCCCCACTGGGCGGTGTCCAGCAGGTGGGCGCCCCAGTCGGTCAACTGCCCGCCGGAGTAGTCCCGCACCGAGCGGAAGTTGTAGTGGAGCCGGGCCGGGCAATACGGGGCGTACGGAGCGGGGCCCAGCCACATTTCGTAGTCCAGGCCTTTGGGCACCGGCTGGGGCGCGGCGTCCCCGGGCTGGCCGGGGCCGTCGGGAAGCTTGACGTGGATCCGCCGGAGCCTGCCGATCCGACCGTTGCGGACAAGCTCAGCCATGCGGTGGTATTCCGGCACGGACCGGTCCTCCGTCGAGAGTTGGAAGACCGCGCCGTATCGCTTGACCGTATCGGCCAGGATGCGGCCTTCGTGAACAGTCATCGTCGGCTTCTCGCAGATTACGTCCTTGCCGGCGCGGATGGCGGCAAGGGCAATCGGCACGTGCCAGTGGTCGGGCGTGGAGATCATGACCGCGTCGACATCCGGGCGTGCGACGACCTGGCGCCAGTCGCCCGTGGCGCCGCAGCCGCGAAACTCCCCCGCCCGCAGCCGGGCGGCGTAGGACTTCTCGACGAGGTCCTTGGCCTGTGCCATGCGGGCGGCATCCACGTCGCAGACGGCCACTGCCTGCGCGTCCGGCTGGCCCAGGAAGGACCGCAGGTTCACACCCGTCCCGTGGTCGCCCACGCCGACAAAGCCGATGGTCACCCGGTCGCTCGCCGCCGCCACGCCGGGTGCGCCCAGGGCAGTCGAAGTGATCACGTAAGGCGCCGCTGCCGCCGCCGCCCCGGCCACGACGGCGCCACGGAGAAAGCCGCGCCTGCTGATGGTTTTGCGCCGCGGATCGGTCATGTCAACATGTCTCCTTCAACCATGCCGCCCAGGGTACGATGGGGCGACGGCGCCGCTCGAACTTTCCCGCTATCTGGTTCAACCGCGCCGCCGCCGTGACAGTCTCGGACCAAAGCATCGTGAGCACCATTTTGGCGCCGGACATGGAGGACACCACGACCGCCACTGACGCCCTTTGAAGACTGACGGCTAACTTTCTCCTCCCAGGCGTGTCTTTATTGCTGTGTGCGGGGGGTGAAATGAATCGGATCGACAATAGGAGATTGAAGCCATGAACGCAGGAAAGAAAGTTTTATCAATAGCCCGGCCAATTCTGGCCCTGGTGCTTTTTGGAGCCCTGGCGGCGGCGGTGGGCGGCTGCGACAGGCATCACCGGCATATTAATTACTCCAACGACGGCGGATATTATGGCGATGTCGTGGTCAGTCGCCCGCCGCCCGTGGTCATCGTTGAGCCCCGTCATTACAGCCCGCCGCCGCGCTTCCGAGATCACGACGGCGGAAGGGATTTTAATCATCGCCGCTGATCGAGCCACGCTGCGCCTCCAGCAAAGGTGTGCGAAGTCCGACGCGTGAGGTCCTGCAAGCAAGGGTCGCGGGTGCATGCCGCGGCCCTCTTGCATCCATCCAAAAGTTCCTGTCTTGAAATCCGGCCGGCGGCCTGGTATTACTAAGTAATACTTCCTAGAATAAGTTATTGATTCCCCGAGCGCCCCCGCAACGGCGCAAGGAAGCGGACTTATGCCCGGAAAGAAGCAGGACGTCATCACGCTGAAGGTGGACCGGTCGCTGGCCGAGGCGATGGAAGGCGTTGCCAACCGCAGCGGGTTCATCCGCGACGCGATCCTGACGGCCCTGGAGAACGTCTGCCCGCTGTGCATGGGCACCGGGATCCTCTCGCCGCGGCAGAAGCAGCACTGGTCCAGTTTCGCCCGCGATCACAGGATGCGGCAGTGCCCGGACTGCCACGAGCGGCACCTGACATGCGAGCACGACAAGGCCCGCCCGCGACGTAGCGGCGCGCACGGCCAGACGCCCTCGCCCAAGGAAGGCAAGAGGCCATGAGAACCTCGCCGACGACATCTGCCCTGCCCCTGGGCAGCCTTGCGCGGCCCATAAGCGGCCCCGCCGTCGCGGTCGTGCTGGGCTGTCTTGCTGCCCTGGTCGCCTCGGCGGGCTGCTCGGACAAGCCTCGCCCATCCGGGCGCGCCAAACCCACGGTATTCGCCTGCATCGCGCCGCACGGCTGCTTCGCCCGCCGCATCGCCGGCGGGCTTGTGGATGTGCAGGTGCTTGTTGGCGCCGGCGCCAACCCGCACACCTTCGAGCCGGCCGCCATCCAGATGGTCGCCCTCTCGCGGGCCGGCCTGTACCTCCGGGCCGGCATGCCGTTTGAAACCGCCCTGTGCGACAAGCTGGCCGGTATGACCGGCGGGCCGCGAATCATC
Organism: uncultured Planctomycetaceae bacterium; assembly: GCA_964402305.1. GTDB lineage: Bacteria > Planctomycetota > Phycisphaerae > SM23-33 > SM23-33 > JAUWQU01. The sequence goes on from CAYOBS010000089.1 coordinate 3,054, forward strand.
GACCTGCTGGCAGGAATCGACCTTCCCGACAACTCCGATGAGCACGACGAACATGCGGAGCATGACAACGCCGCCTGGCCGCACGCGGGCCACGGCCATGGGCTCGGCAGGGACCCGCACGTCTGGCTGGCGCCGAAGCTCGCCGCCAGGCAGGCCGCCACCATCCGCGACGCCATGTGCCAGGCGTACCCCGCCCACGCAGATGAGTTCCGCCGCAACGCCGCCGCCCTGACAACCGAGCTCGACGCGCTCGACGCGAAAATCGCCGCCGCCCTGGCGCCGTACAAGGGCCGGACAATCTTCGTCTACCACCCGGCGTTCGGTTACTTCGCGGCCGCTTACGGCCTGGGCCAGCAGGCGGTGGAGACCGGCGGAAAAAGCCCGTCGCTGAAGGACATCGCCAGCCTCATCGCCAACGCCAAGGCACAGCACGTGCGCGTGATCTTCGTTCAGCCGCAGTTCTCGACGCAGGCGGCGACGACAATCGCCGACGAGATCGGCGGGGTTGTCGTACCCATCGACGACCTGGCCGAGGACTACATGACCAACATGCAATCCATGGCCGAGAAGGTTTGCTCGGCATTGTCCGGCGAGGGCGGGAGCGGCAAGAGTGCGCCGGGAGCGAGGCCATGAGCATGACGGAGCCGGCAATCGAAATATCAGGCCTTTGGTTTTCCTACGGCTGCCAGACGGTGCTGCGCAGCGTCGACTTGCGGGTCGAGCGTGGGGAGTTCGTGTGCATGCTGGGTCCCAACGGTGGCGGCAAGACGACTCTGCTCCGGCTGATGCTGGGGCTGCTGAAGCCCGACCGCGGCAGCATCCGCATGCTGGGCGGCCAGCCGCTGGAGACCTGCTCGCGGACGGGGTACGTCGCCCAGCAGTCGCAGTTCGACCCGAGCTTCCCCGTGAGCGTGCTGGACGTGGTGCTCATGGGCCGGCTTGGGCGCGGCGGCATCGGCTGGCACAGGCGCGCCGACGTCCGTTACGCCGACGCCGCCCTGGCCGAGGTCCGCATGGGCGAGCTTCGCAAACGCCCCTTCAGCGAACTGTCCGGCGGGCAGCGCCAGCGCGTGCTGATCGCCCGGGCCCTTGCGGCCGAGCCGGAACTGCTGCTGCTGGATGAGCCGACGAGCAACCTCGACGTCGGCGTCGAGCAGGAGTTCCAGGATTTGCTGGCCGGCCTGGCGCGGCGGATGACGATCGTCCTGGTCAGCCACGACATCGGCTTCGTCACCGAGCAGGTCGGCAAGGTGATCTGCGTGCAGCAGACGGTGGCGGTTCATCCGACGGCCTCGCTGACGGGCGACGTGATGCGCGACCTTTACGGGCAGGACATCCGCCTGGTGCGGCACGACCATGCGTGCGTCCACCAGGTCCAGCCGCGGGAGGGGCAATAATGGGCGAATTCCTGGACGCGGTCCTGACGTTCCCGCTGATGCAGCGGGCGGTTGCCACGGCCATTCTGGCGTCGGTGGCCTGCGGCGTGGTCGGCACGTTCGTGGTGGTCAGGCGGATAACCTACGTTGCCGGCGGGATCGCGCACTGCGTGCTTGGCGGCATGGGGGCGGCGGTGTTCCTGCGGGCAAGCTACCCCCAGCAGCTAGGCTGGCTCGAGCCGATCTATGGCGCGGTCGCCTCCGCCCTGGTCGCCGCGGCCATCATCGGGGCGGTCTCGCTGCGGTTCCGCCAGCGAGAGGACACCGTCATAAGCGCCCTGTGGGCAGTGGGCATGGCCATCGGCGTGATGCTGCTTTACCTCACGCCGGGCTACCAGCAGGACCTCATGGGCTACCTCTTCGGCAGCATATCCATCGTCGCGGCGAAGGACATCTGGCTGATCGCGGCACTCGACGTGGTCGTCGTCGGCGTGTCCGTCGCGTTCTACCGCCAGCTCCAGGCCGTGTGCTTCGACGAGGAGTTCGCCCGCACTCGCGGCCTGCGGGTGGACTTCTACTACATGCTGCTGCTGTGCCTGACCGCGCTGACGGTCGTGCTGCTGGTGACGGTCGTCGGCATCGTGATGGTCATCGCCCTGCTGACGCTGCCGGTGGCGGTGGCCGGGCAGTACGCGCGGCGGCTGTGGAAGATAATGCTGCTCTCAGCCGGCATCAGCGCGGCGCTTTCTATCGCGGGCCTGGCCGTCAGCTACACCCCCCGCCTGCCGGCCGGGGCGACCACGATCATCCTCGCCGGGGCGACGTACATCCTGGCCCTGGCGGCAGGGCGACTCCTTCGCCGCCGCTCTGGCATCGCACGGGCCGGCCCGCGGAGGACGCCGCGGTAAAGCCGTCGCCCCGTCAGAGGTACTTTTCGACCAGCACGCCGTATTTCCTCTTGGCGGCGGCGGTGTCGAGGTATTGGCGGTTGGTCCAGATGGCTAACTCAAGGGCCGTGTGGGCGGGCGAGGGCGTCCGGGCAATCCTCTCGAAGCGCGACAGGGCCGCCTTGATCAGCTCGACGGCGTTGAGCGTGGCCTCGGTCAGGTTGCCGATTATCTCCTTGAGCAGTTCGTGGCGGTCCAGGGCCTCCGGCGCCGGGCGCCAGCAGTCGTAGTCGCTCGGCAGGCAGACCAGCGCGTAGGCCAGCTCGGCCTCGCGGGCGAGCTTGGCCTCCGGCATGCACGTCATGCCGATCAGGTCGCCGCCCCAGCTTCGGTGCATCTCGCTCTCGGCACGGGTGGAAAAGGCCGGGCCTTCCATGCAGATGTACATCCCGGAGGCGTGAACGCGGGCGCCGACCGCGTCAGCGCAGGCTATCAGGTGTTCCCGCAGCACGGGGCAGAACGGCATGGCCATCTCCACGTGCGCGACGAGGTGTTCGTCGAAGAACGTCCCGGCGCGGCGGTGGGTCTTGTCGATGACCTGGTCGCAGATGACCAGGTCCTTGGGGCGAATCTCCTGGCGAAGCGATCCGACGGCGCCCGAGGCGATAACGTGCGTGCAGCCGAGGCTCTTGAGCGCGTAGATGTTCGCGCGGTAGTTGACCGTCGAGGGGTTGTAGACGTGCCCGACCCCGTGCCGCTGAAGTATGGCTATGTCCGTGCCTTGCCAGTTGGCAAGCACAATGGGGCTGGAGGGCTTTCCGAAGGGCGTGTCCACCTCCACGGTCTGGCCCTGGGTCTTTGCCAGGGCGTCGCCCAGCCCGCTGCCGCCGATGATTCCCACTCTGACGTTCGCCATGTTCACGGTTCTCCTCATTGCTTGGGACTTCCAAGGACCTGCTTCTTTTCTGTGTCCCATAGGTCTTATAGGTCCTATGGGACCCATGTGTCGTATGCAACGGAATCTTCTTCTCCGCTTGCGCCAGAAAGGCCGCCATGCCACCTGCCGCTATTTCGCTCTGCCAGGGTTAAGCAGTTCGCGGAGCAGTCGGTCGAGGCTGCGCAGCGGCATTGTCCTCATGCGGGGCTTTGCCAGCGTGCCGTCGACGTGGATCTCCGCGACCTCCCGCGCGATGCCCTCGAGCATCTCACTGAGGCCCCCCAGCCGCGGCAACTTCTGCGGCGGGCCGGAGAGAAACTTCAGGTCCAGCGTCTCGGTCTTCATGTCCATCCGCCCGGAGCCTACAATCGACAGCGCCGGGCCGCGGAAGTATATCTCGTCAAAGATCAACTCATCATTGCGCAGGTGGTAGGTAAGCTCGCCGTCGGTAAAAGCCGTGTCGCCCGGCAGGTTCAGGTACATCACGTTGAGCAGGCCCAGCATGACCGGCAGGCTGACCAGCTCGCCCCGCGAGATCTTCAGCACGCCGAATGCCTGGCGGCGCGGCTTGGGGCCCTCGATGGACGTCAACTGAAGATTGCCCGTCAGGAGGCCCTTAACCTTGTTGTCCTTGGCCGCGTCGGCTGCGACAGAGGAGTACATGTCCTCCAGATGCAGCTCGCGAACCGAAATGCTCAGGCCTATCTCCAGCGGATCGACCAGCCGGACCTCCCCGAAACCCGCAATCTGCCCCCCGTAAGCCGTGGCCGTGAGGTCGGTCAGCCGCATTATGCGCCCGCCGGCCTTCTTGGAAAGCCGGCCCGAGAGCTTCGTCAGTTGCTGCTTGCCGACGCGGACGCTGTCAAGCTCAATGGCGGCGTCGACCGACAGGTCCTGTCCGACCTGGGCGGCCGTGCCGCTGAGGTTGCCCGTGAGCGTCTTGTGGCCCAGGCCGATGTCCACCCGGGCGCCGTCGACGCTCACCCGCCCGTCAACCATCCAGTTTGTCGTGCCGCCCGCCGGGGCAGTCGTCGCGCCGCCCGTCGGGGCAGTCGCCGCACTCGAAGCAGGCATCGACGCCGCGGGACCCGACGCGGCAGCCGGCCTTAGACCCCCAGCCGGCCTTAGGCCCCCAAGGGGGGCGTTTGGCTCGCCGGCAACCTGGACAATCCGCAGCCGCTTGAGCTCCAACTGGCAGGCGCCGCCCGGCTGGAATCGCCGCGCCAGCAGGGCCAGCAAATCCGGAACGGCGTCCAGCAGTTCCTTGTCGATAGGCACGTCCGAGCCTCGCACGGCCAGGTCGGCCGAGTCGGACTTGGGCGTGAAGGTCATCTTTCCATCGGCGGAGAATCTGGCGTTTGAGTGGCGGGCGACAATGCCGGTCAGGCGGATTTCGTCGGGCGTCGCGACGGCCTGGCCGTGAATGTCGGTCAGTGCGTACGGGAAGTCGGCATACCGCAGGCCCATGCCTTTGGCGTCGAGAACCAGGCGGTAATCGTAGGGTCGGCTCTGGTCCGGCATCCCGTGCCGGATCGAAAGCTCCATGTCGGCCTGGCCGCTGGGGGCCAGGCGGACCCAGGTTTTCTGAAGGTCCTCCGGCAGCGCCTTGCGGAGCTCGTCGTCGAGCCGCACCGCGGCAGCCTTGACAAGCAGGTCTATGCCGACGTGGTTGGCATCCAGCAGGATCTGCCCGCTTGCCTGGACAGGCAGACGGTCGTGGCGGGCGGTCATTTGCTCGATAATCATTCGGCCGGGGCGGATGGTCAGCACGCCGTTGGCGTCATCGAGCGAGTAGTTCGCGCCTTGGGGCCGAAGCGACGCGCCCCTTATGTGGGCAAGCACCCGGAAGTCCAGCGGCTGATCCTTCTGCTGGCGGACCCAGGCGGACACCCGTTCGGCCCGGCCGGCGACGTGCATGTCCGCCACGTTGGGGCGGGTCCACTGAGGCAGCGCGGCGACGAGGTTGGCGTCGAGGGGGGCGTCGGTGGCCTCGATGGTGATGTTGGTCTGCCCGCCGCCCGAGCCGGGGCCTGAGAACGTGCCGTCCACGGTGGCCCGCATCGGCCCGCGCCGGCCCTTGACGCTGTCGATGGCGACCCGGTCGTCATCCACGCGCACCTGCCCGGTCAACTCCTCCAGCCGATACGGGAAGCCCACGTATTGCATCGACGCCCGGCCATCCATCGAAAGCGTCAAATCGATGTTCGGGTCATCGCCTCGATGGACCTTCCACGTGCGGAACGTGGCGCCCATTAGGCCGGCTGGGCGAAAGTCGTCCCACGCGCGGCGATGTTCGGCGGGGATCGCCTTGTGGACGGCCTCGTCAAGCGTGACGTTCTCGGCCACGGCCTTGATGTCGTACGGGCCGTTCTTGTGGACCAGGTCGGCCCGGCCCGTAACGGTAATCTCGGCCGAGCCATGCCGCCCGCGGACGTTATCGAGCGTCAGCCACTGCCCGTTGGCGTCGCCGGTAAAGCCGACGGCGCCGGTAACCTGGTCGACTGTGTACGGGAACTCTTCGTAGGTCACCGTCATCCCCAGCGGCCTGGCCGAGCCGCGGAACTCGACCTGCCCGTCGGCCTTGCGGCTTATGACGAGGTCCAGGTCGAGCTTGCCCGCCGGCCTGTACGACTCGTTAATGAGGTTCAGCGTGTCGGCCAGCCAGCCCGTCGCGTTGCCCGCGGCCGGGACCGACATTTGCAATGCGCTAATGGTCAACTCGAGCGGGCTGTTGGCGTCGTAGCCGCCGTAAAGGCCCGAAAGCGTGAACTGGGCCCCGCCGGCCTGCGGGATTCGCCCCTTGAGCCCGCGGGCCGTCACCCCGCCCTTGCGGAACGTCAGCGTGCCGCGGACGTCGGACATCTCCATGCCGCCCTCCTCGGGGGGAAACTGAAGCGACACGTTGTCCAATTCCGCGTCCAGGAATGCCGCCCCGGCGGCCGAGTCAGGCCGACCCTTGAGCACCACCTTGCCGCGAATGTTATAACGCTGCCGCCACCTGGAGTACTCCTCCGGCAGGATCGTGTCGGTATCCGCGATCTTGGGGACGGTGCCCTCCAGCAGCTCGACCTCGCCGCTGGCAAGGTCCAGCCGCCACGTGGCGCGGATAGGCTCCTGCCCCGCGCGCTGCTCCTCGATGACGATGCGGTACTCCCCGTCCCGCGGGACCATCGAGACGTTCAGCAACTTCTGATTGTACACCAACTTCCGCTGATCCAGCAACTTCTGATGATCCAGCACCCGCAGGCACACGTCCCGAAACGAGATAACCGGCAGCAAGCCCTTTTGCGGCGCCTCGCCGTCAGACGCCTTGGGCCGGCGGAGTTGAGAAGCCAACTCCTGGAACGTGAACCGCCCCTTCTCGGTATCGAAACCCGGCGTCACCGTCGATCCGGGGCAGATGATCTCCGTGGGCTCGAGCCGGCCCTCGGTCAGCAGGCTCCAGGGCCGATGGCGAAGGATCACGGTGTCGGCCTCGAACAAGTGCTCGCCGGGCAGGCTGTCAGGCGCGTCGATCTTTACCCCGCCGATCTCTATGCCGCCAAACAGGCTGAACCGGACGCTCTTGATGCGAACCTGCCCGCCCGTGATCGACCGCAGATAGGCGGCGGCCTCCGTGCGAGCCCAGCGGTTGACAATCCGCGGCACGACCCAGTACGCCGCGATGCCGACCGTCAGCAGCGCCAACAGAACCACGCCCGCCGACCGCCGGTGCGGGGATACGTACCGCCAGTGCCGCTCGCGGCGACGAGGAAACCAGGATCGCATGTTGACGCCAAGTAACTTCATCAAGGCCCCAGGACCGGGTTAACGCCGGTCAGCATTATAGCGGTTCCCGGCCCCTCTTGGACAGCCCAAGGGCCTTGGCGGCGGATTCGACGGCCTGGCATACTTCCTCGGCCAAGAGGCCCTGCCGCCAGCGAATCAGCAGCCCGCCCCGGGCCCAGCCGGCAAACAGGGCCCGCGCCACCAGGCCCATGCGCCACAGGCATGCCTCATCCGCCGCCCGTGCGGCCGGAGCGGCGGCGGTTGTCGCGGCACGGGCATTTTGCGTAGCACGGGCATCCTGCCCGTGAGTCGCAGGGGCATCTTGCCCCTGCTCGCCAGTGCCACGAGCATCCCGCGTAGCACGGGCATCCCGCGTAGCACGGGCATCTTGCCCGTGAGTCCCAGGGGCATCTTGCCCCTGCTCGCCAGTGCCACGAGCATCCCGCGTAGCACGGGC
>CAYOBS010000089.1:10578-11598 GCA_964402305.1 uncultured Planctomycetaceae bacterium
ATCCCCGTCAGGGGTCCCAAGGACCTGCCCGTTAGCCGCCGCCGCTGCGATAAAACGCCCCATGCGGTCGATGCGCCGCTGAACTTTCACCGCGTCCAGCGGGTACTCCAGCGGCTCGGCCTGCTCGATGGCCCCGCGGTCGGCAAGGAACACCTCGACCCGCCGCCTGCTGCCCGAAGGCTGGATCATCAGGAAGCTGAACTCCCGCACCGCTCCGACGTGGCGGTAAGCCGGGGCATCCAGCTCCGCCAGCCGCTCCACGCGGGCTTTGGTGGCGGCAGCACGCTCGAACTTCAGTTCCCGCGCCTCCGACTGCATCCGGGCCTTGAACTCCTCGACGCGCTGTGCCCGCAGCCCGGCGGCGAAGTCCGCGGCCCGTGCCACCTCCCGCCTGTATTGGTCCATGGAGACGCTGCCGTCGCAGGGTGAAAGGCACCGGCCCATCTGCCCGTAGGCGCAGCGCGCGGCGTTGGGGCTGCGGCGAAGGCACTGGATGTCGCGGCAGAGGTCGAAGGCGTCTTGGACGATCTCGATGAACTTCTCGGCTAAGCGCGCGGTCTCGAAGGGTCCGACGCACCGGCCAGGCGCGGCCTGGACATCCCGCACGCGCTCGAAGTGCGGGTAAGGCTCGTCAGGGTCAACGCGCACGAACCACGCCTGCTTCCACGACAGCAGCTTGGCGTAGGACTTAGGCCAGATCGCGCGGGCAAGCTGGAGGTACCGCCAGTCCATCTCGAAGTGCCCGCCGGCGAGCTTCCAGTGGACCGCCCGCGTGATAGTCCGCAGGTCTGCCGAGCGGGTTGACTGGGATGGGTCGTGCTCTTCGAGCCGGCCTCGAAGGCGGCTGCGGATTGACGCGGCCGTGGTGAGCAGGATCGGCCGACCGCCATCGTCGGTCAGCAGGAAAACCCCTCGCTTGGCGGGGATTTGGCGGAGTTGCTCGTCATTCAGCGGAGGAACGACGGCGAGGCGGGAGTCGAAGAGGCAATGGAAAGGAATATGACTTGCGCCGTTCATTCA
>CAYOBS010000090.1:0-11335 GCA_964402305.1 uncultured Planctomycetaceae bacterium
GACGTAGATCCCCGCATTCAGGTTGGCGTACGCGCGGTTGCCTTCGATGACAACGCCACCGCCATAGCCCGCATAGATCCCGTCGTAGTTGCCCCATACCTCGTTGTTGCAGGCATGCGCGCCGTACTCCAGCAAGATACCGATGTTGCCGCCGCCATCGTGCCCATGCACGCGATTGCCGATCACCCGCACGCCGCCGTAGTCGGCATAGATTCCCGTGCTTCCGTTGTCAAACACCGTGTTCCCGCTCACCACGATGGCGGCGGACGTCGTGTTGTTGTTCGCGTAAATGCCCGTGCTTCCGTTGCCGTACACCGTGTTGCCGCTGACCAGGGCGCCGGTGCCGCGGACATCAATCCCCGTGTTTTGGTCGTCGTGGCTCGACCCGCCGGGCAGGCCGTACACCGTGTTGCCGCTGACCAGGGCGCCGTCGTTGGAGTTCTCCAGGTACACCCCAGCCTGGTAGTTGCCGTAGATCACGTTGTCAGCGAGCACGACGCCGTCGCTGTCGGAACTGCTCGACGCGTAGATGCCGTAGTACGCCTCCGTCATCGACAGGTTCCGCACCGCAACCCCGTCGGCGTTGGACAGCTCGAACACGTAGCTGCCGCTGCTCGTGTTCCCGCGGTTCAGGAGAGCGAAGCGATCCGCGAAGGCAGCCTCGTGGTAGCCCTCAATCGTCACGCCGGCGTCGTCCGAGCCGACCACGATGTTCGTGGCCAGGGCGTAGACCCCGGAGTCCACCTTGATAAGGTCTCCCGGCCCCAGGTCGTAGGATTCCAAAACGGCGCGGATGGACGCCTTGGGCGTCGCGGGGGTCAGGCCGTCGTTGGCATCATCCCCGACGGCCGTCGTCCAGTCATCGGCCTGCACCGTCGAATCGTTCACGTAGTAGACTTGGATCGGCTCGGCGATGGTGAAGTCGAGGTTGCTGGTGTCCGAATAGGCCGTCCCGTTGCGCGTGACCCGGATCTGGTAGTCGTCGGCCGGAGAGACGGTGCCCGGTATCGCCCAGGAGTACTGGCCGCTGTTGGGTGCATGGTTTGCGATGACCAGGACCGGCACCGGGTTGCCCACCTGGAGCAGTTCCACGTCGACGGTGCCGCTGAAGTCGTGGCTGCGCCAGCGGACGGCGAAGGTCTGCTCGGCCGGCCAGACCTCCCCGCCGTCGGGGCGGGCCACCAGCACGTACTGGGGCGGGCTCTTGGAGGCCTGGTCGGTGTTGCCGAAGGCGCCGAGGTTGATGAAGTTGCCGTTGGCGGCGGGCTCGTTGGCGAAAGTCGAGGCGGCATCGCCACGGTCGATGGCGGGTGAGCGTGCGGCGTCGCTGGTCCATGTCCCGGTCAGCATAGCGGGCAGGCCGGTGGCGGCGTTCAGCACGGGCGCCATGGACCCGCCATGGAAGCTTTCGTAGTTGCTCTGGAGGTGTAAGTCGTCATCGCGGCCATCCTGGCCGGGCGAGGCGTAGCCGAGGATCCCGTCGGCGCCGTCCACGTCAACGAACAGCGGGTCCTGGGCCAGGCTGTTGGCATCGGTGAAGGCGGCGTTCTGCCAGGCGGCGAGTGTCGGGCGGTCGACGCCCTGCCACGAGGCAACCTTGCCGGCCCCCGTCGCGTAGATCAGGTTGTAGTCGCTGGCAAAGCCCTGCTGGCTGGTCGCGTCCACGCAGGTGCCGTACCCGTCCTGGACCCAGAGGACGTTGTTGCGGATGTCGACATCCCGGGTGCTGTTTTGGACCCGAATGGCATCGCCCCGCGGCTGATAGATCGTGTTGTTCGTGATTCGCGCAAGGGAACTGCTGTATAGGCCGCTCAGCAACACACCCTGCGCCGTGTTTGCGTAGATCAGGTTGTTGATGATCTGGGATTGCGAGTAGTATCCCTCGTCACGCACGCCGATCGCATTGGAGTAGATCACGTTGGATCGAACAGTGCACGTGTAGTAGATGTTCACGCCCGCGTTTGAGTTGGCATAGATGCGGTTGGCCTCCACGGTGCTGGAGTAGCAGGCATAGACGCCGTTGTAGTTGCCCCACACCACGTTGTTCCGGGCGGTGCTGCCGCTCAGCGAAATGCCCACGTCGCCCGAGCCGTTCTGGCCATAGACGGTGTTGCCGACAACCAGTGCGCCGCCGGACGCGTAGATGCCGACCTGGGTGTTGTCATGCACCTTGTTGCCCAGCCCAAGCGACAGGTCGGCGTTGCCGACGACGGCTCCCGACCCGCCGACGGAGATGCCCGTGCCGTTGCCGTATGCCTCGTTGGCCTCGACCGCCACGCCGTTGGCGCTTATTGCCATGCCCGTCCCGGTGTTGTTGTACGCCAGGCTGTTGCGAAGACTGGCGATGGAGGTGCGGACGTCGATGCCATCGCCGCCGTTGCCGAAGGCGGTCAGGCGATCGATGGCTGTGTCCTGGGCGTCGGACTCGATGAGGATGCCGTCCTCCGCGTTGCCGCTGGACGTCAGGTCGGCGCCGGTGAAGTTCGTGCTGCCGTTGTGCACCCAGAGGCCCATGCGGGCGCCGCTGAGCCAGAGGTGGCGCAAAGTCACGTAATCCGCGTCGTTGAGTTCGATGTTCGTCGAGCCCGCGTTGGTGTTGGCCCGGTCGATGTGCGCCACGCGGGCCGGGTCGGTCGGGCCGGTGAACGTCGCGCCCTCGTCGTTGCCCAGGCTCAGGTTGCCGCTGAGCACCACGTTACGGACGTGGATGTATTCTCCTGTGTCGATGTAGACCGTGTCGGTGGGCCCCAGGTCGTAGCTCCGCAGCAGCGGCAGAAGGTTGGCTTTGGGATCCAGCGCCGTCTTGCCCGTGTTGCGGTTGGAGCCGATGGCGTCGGGGGTGTATTCGTCGTTGGTGTTCGCCCCGTCGTCCACGTAGAAGGCCGTGCTTGCGACCGGCACCGAGAAGCCCTCGCGAGACTGATCGAACAGCGCCGGTGCGTCCAGAGGCGTGATGCGGATACGGTATCGCTTGAGCGTGTCGCCGCCGATGCCGCTGGCGGACGGGCTCCAGCCGAAGGAGCCGCTGGCGGCTGAGACCACGGCAACGTCGGCCACCTTGCCCACCCCCTCCTCGTAGAGGTCGATGTCCACGTTGCCCGCAAGGTTGTAGGTCTGCCAGATGATGGCCTGGCTTTGGGTCACCTCCCAGTCGGTGTAGTAGTTGGGGAAAGTGATCTCGATATAGGCAGGCCGCGAGACCGCCGCCAGCGGCGTGTTGCCGTAGGCCCCCAGGTTGATCCTTCCGCCGTTGGGACCCGGCTCCAGCGCGAAGGCGCTGGCGGGATCGCCGGCGTCGATACTCGTGGACGAGGCCGTCAGCCGGTAGTCGTCGCCGGCGAGGTCCACAAACCGCGGGTTATCCAGGTCCGCGGCGGGAGCCGTGTAGCCGATGGAGTTCTCGTCGTAGTTGGCCTCCACCTGCCAGTCGAACAAGTCGGTGAAGTCCTTCTGGAACCACACGACCTTGCCCGTGCCGCTGGTGAAAAGGTTGTTGTAATCGCTGGAGAAGCCCTGCTGGCTGTTTGTGGCGACGTAGAGGCCGTAGCCGGCCTGAGCCCAGAGGATGTTGTTCCCCACGGATGTCGCCGTGGCGTTGCCCTCGATCCGCACCGCGTCGCCCGTCGGAGCGTAGACCGTGTTGTTCACAATGGAGGTGCGGTCCGGGCTGTAGCCCGATTGGCTCGATAGGAGGATGCCGCGAGATGTGTTGCGGTAGATGAGGTTGTGATGGACCGTCACGTCATCGTCGTTGACGAGGATGCCCACGGTGTTCGCATACACGCTGTTGAACCGGATGACCGCCCCCGGCTCGGCCTCGATACCCACCGTGTTGCCGTAGACGAGGTTAGGCTGTCCTGGGGACCAGTCACCGCCGCCGACCGTCCCGCGCGCACGGATGCCGGTGGTATTGCCGTGTACCGTGTTCCCGTGGATGTCGGCCTCCGCGCTGAACGACAGGATACCCGTGGCGCTGCTGGAGACGTCGTTGCCGGTCACCGTGCCGGCAGCGCTTAGATACATCGCCTCCTGGGTCAGCCCCGAAAGCGTGTTGGCCCGCACCGACGCCCCGGCACAACTCGACAAGTAGATGCCGTGATAGCCGACGTTGACGGTGTTTCCCTCGACCCTGGCCGCCGTGCTATTTACCAGGTAGATTGCGTAAGAGGACGTGGTGTTGATCACGTTGCCTTCGATCACGTCGTCCTGCCCGCCGTCAATGCGGATCGCGGTGTCCAGGCCGGTGAACGTGCCGGCGCGAATCGTATTGGACACGGAGGGGCTGACCTCGCTGGCGTGAGCATATATGCCCGTTCCGCCGCCGGAGAATTGCAGGCCATAAAAGAGGTTGAAGTCCGCGTCATCAAGGTCGATACGCGTGCCGGCGCAGGTGAAGGTGCTGCCCGCCGGCGAACCCGCGTAGGCCGCCCCCTCGTCGGCCGCCCCGATGGTGACGGTGCCGCCGGCATAGCTGCCTGTGTCGATAACCACCAGGTCCGTGGGCTCCAGATCGTAACTGCTCAGGACCGACTGGAGCGTGGCCTTGGGATCGGCGGGGGCCAAGCCCGTGTTGGCGTCGTCGCCCGCCGCGGTGGTGTAATACTCGCTGCCGGTGTATGCGTCATTGACGTAGAAGACCCGTGTCGTGCTTGCCGGGCCGGGGTCGATGGCCAGGCTGTAGGCGTTTACGTCCCCGGACACGTGGAGGTAGTAGGTCCCCGCCGCCAGACCGCCCAGTTGCGCAACCTTGCCCCCGGCCGTGAGTGTGCCCGTGCCCAACACCGTTCCGCCGGCATTGGTGACGGCCAGGTCCAGATTGCCCAGCCCGCCGTCGAAGGCGATCGCGACTTCGACGCTGTCGGGCCTGAGGACCTCGAAGCAGTACCAGTCGTTGTCACCTGGCGTATCGACGTTCAGGCCGCCCAGGTGAACCCCTGGCCCAACGCCGATGCCGGCCGCCGCCGCGAGTGAGTCATTCTCCTCGAAGCGATCTGCCGCGAGACTTTGCGGCAAACTGCCTGACAGCAGCAGCCGCGGCTCGAGCTGCTCCACCATGCAGTGCGGCGTGGTTCTCGGGTGGCCCAGGGTCGGATGCATCTGCCGCTCGTTGAGAAAACGCATCCGGTTCCAAACGATTCCGTAGAGCTCACGAAGCCGACTGGTCATGTGCGACGCTGGTGACATTGTACATCCTCCGATCCCGACCGCCGGTTGGATCGCGCAGCGTGCGCGACACCTCGCCGGGACGGTCGTATCCTCTCGAACAACACCGATTCTCCCGTGCGCGCCCAGCCCCAATGACGAGCCGAATAAGCCCCGCGAGTGGTCCCTTCTTTCACAGATGTCCTGGCCACTCCGTACCGGATCTCGATGGGCAAGACTTCAAGGTACAGAACCACCGCGCAAAGAACGCGGACATTATACCACGCATTGCCCGGTTCGTCCACAAAGAACTTCGGACACACAACGAACTTCGGACCAAAAAAAGTGCGTAACGGCAGTCCCGACATGGCATAGGGCGAACACCCGAGATCGTCGCCGCTGATTACGTCCGCGCCCGCCGGCATCCGCAGCCGTGTCGGGGATGAGCGGATCGGCGGGCCATCGCTGTTAACCAGGATTCGGACGGCGCAGCGGCAATTCCGCACGGCGATGAAGAAGACAGGCATCATCCCGGTCCACCCGAGTTCGGGCACCTTATCTGAACGGCAAGATCGAGCTGTCCAGCACGTGTTCTGTCCGAGGCTGCGTGTTTGGCCTGCGCCGTCAAAACCACGCGGTCGCGTCGGTCGTCAGGAACTCCTCCAGAGGAATGCCCTGACCGCCGACGAGCAGCTTCTTATGCACCTTGAACTGCTTGGCGAACGCCTCGATCCCGGGCAACGACGTTCTGCGGCGAGTGCTCTTGACCTCGATGGCGATGATCTTGCCGCCCTTGACCAGGACGAAGTCCACCTCCTGGTTGACATCGCGCCAGTAGAACACGTCCAGGTCGGACATCCGGGCAGAGTTGACCAAGTGCGCCCCGACTGACGACTCGACCAGCCTGCCCCAGTACTCGGGGTCTTGCCTGGCATCCCTGAATCCCACGTTCTCCAAGGCGGTCAGCAGGGCGTTGTTATGTACCAGGAGCTTCGGGCTTGAGGCCCGCTGGCGGACGTTCTGGCCGGCATACTTCTGGAGACCCCCACGACCTCCATTATGAGGGCAACGAGCTTGTTTTTCCGAAGTTCCCGCAAAAACGCAGCTTGCAGAAGTGACAACACCTTAGGGTCCCACGTTCTGATCACCATGGTGATCATGGTGACCATGATGATCAAGCTTTTGGTTGCAAATTAGTTGCAAGTCCTGTGTCTGAGACTGCCGCAAACGGAGCCTGCCGATCGCCCGGAGAATGGCGCGATCTCCCGGAGCACGCAAGTCTTTTGTTGAAGCTTCGTGCTGACTGAGTTTCGGCTGATTTGCAGCCCCGCAGGCGGGGCCGCGGAGACACGCCCGCTCGGTAGAAGCATTTCTCGCCGGATTCCTTTGAGAAACAGCAGGGGTTACAAGATTCAGCCGAGGCTGCGCCACAGCCCGTGGGAACCGATGCCGTTGGCCGAGACGGGCTTGGGGAACGCATGAAATAAGAAACCCTCACGGGCTCTTTGCAGGCTCGGTCACGGTCACGCCGCCGATGACGATGTACTTGACGCCGGCCAGCTTCTTCCTGACGTCCTCGTTCTTCACGATGCCAGCCTTGTCCAGGTCCTGCTCGGCCAGGGCGGCACGAAGGTCGATCCGCTCCTTGACCTCAAACCAGCCGGTGTCGATCAGTGCTCCCTGCACCTTGTCGGCCAACTCCTCCACGACGATTTTCCCTCGTGCGCTGCCAGAGCGGTTGCGCAGGCTGATGACCGCGATGGCCTCGCCCTTGACTACCACGCCTTCCCTGAGCTTGGCTGCCAGGCCCTTGGCAAGGGCGTCGAGCTTTCCGGCCGCCGCCTCGCCCGAGGCATTGGCGATCCCTGAGCCGTCGGCCACGTTGATGACGCGAAGGTCGCAAGCGACATTGTCCCTAGCCGCGCCCGGCGCGCCGGAGCCCGCCGGAGGAGTGTTTCCCGCGCCTGGCTGCCCGGCCAGCACCTCGGGCGGGAAGACAACCCTGATGTGGCAGCCTCCCAGCACGTATCCCAGGTCCGTCAGGAAGCCCGGGTCCGTCCTGTAGAGCGGCGACTTGCCGGCCAATTCCCCGTTGAAGTAGACCATCGCCCCCGGCGGCGCCGACTCCATCGGTATGGCGTTCAGTGCGGGCTGGAGCTGCGTGGCTTCAGCCACGTCATGCCCGGGCAGGACGACGCAGCAGCGAGCCCCCTGGAGCTGGGTTGACGTGTAAACCCCCGAATACGGCGTCTTGCCCACAAACTGCCCGTTGAAGTAGCAGTCACCCGGCGGGGTGCTGTCAACATAGAACGTAGCGCAGCCTGACGCGACGCACGTCGACCAGACCGCCGCCGCGATCCGAAGAGCAACGCCACAGACTTCGCACTTAAACGAGATCATGTGAGCACCTCTTTCCGGCGAACCGGATGTGCGCTGCCTAAACAAGAAGAACCAACGCTCGTCATCTTCTACCAGTTGCAACCTCGGGCCGCAAGCCTCTTGGGGTCGTGGTGTCGCAGACAGACCGCAGGCAAAACCTGTAACCACACGCGGTTCCCTGTAATTGCCGGCACAAAGAGGCCCTGAGGGTTTCGCAAGGGAGCCACTGCGGCTTGCCTCCGCTTGGGCGTAGCGGATCTCGTAGGCCTCGTTCTCCGGCAAGAGACTCGAAAATACCATTGCCTCGGATTACCATTGTCGCCGAGGATACAGGGCCACATGGCGTTATCGCCGTGTCCGGCGCGCGGCGGCGGAATCGGCCGTCTGTCTCAGCGGGAGTGTCGCATTATGGCGGCGAATCGAGCTATCCCTTTCATGTTGGCAGCTTGGATGATTGTCGGTCAGGCGTCGGCGATACCTTTGGCCAGAGCCGATGATGCGCCCCTTCCCAAAGGCGTCAAGGCCGTTTGGGACCTCAACATCGCCTATCGCCATGAAGAAGGCCGAACACATCTCGTGCTGGTTCGAGCCGCCGGGTGTGGGCTCGCCGCTGGAAGGGATCGGCCCGTCCGATCTGCACAACCGCGACCCGAGAGCATTCCCTCTGGTCTCCAGCGGGGCGCTGGCCATCGGCGACGGCGTGCTTGCCGAAGCGCAGAATGCCGACGTCATCTTCTGCCAACTCGCAGCCTGGCAATTCGATTACGGCAAGCAATACAATGTCAAGCGGACGTACCGGCGGGCCTCCTTTGTCCTTGCGCGGCTGCTGGCGGGCATGGGCATCGCCGGCTCAACGCCTATTCTCGAACGTTTCGAGACTCCCGTGGCTGCGACCAAGCCGGAAAAACGCTGGCTCAACGGCCTATACCTCGATCAGCCCGAGGAATTGGACGACCCCTATCGTTTCTTCCGCTGGTGAGTGTTATCCGGAGGTAGATCGATGATTCGATTTGCCGTCGTGTGGATGTTGTCGGCCGGCGTTGTATCCATGGCCTTTGCGCAGGCGGCGGGTCGCGCGGCGCCCGCGGAGGCCGCCAAGCCGATCATGCCGGCCCCCGAGGTCCTGCCTCCGGCGGGCGAGACGAACTGTCCGGGCTGGCCATTTGACCCGGCAGAGGCCGGGCGGCGCCAGCAGGCCGTGACGATGGCCAAGCAGGCATTGCAGGCCCGTTGGTCGCATCTCAAAGGCAACGCCAAGCAACCCACAATCGACAAGGTTGTCGATGACGCCGTGCTCGGCATCGAGCGCGACAACCCCTCGCTCAAGGGCGTACTACCCAAGGGCTACACCCAGCCGGCCCTTACGCAGCCTGCCAGCAATGTCTATGGATAGGGTGGTCATCAACGGCTCATCAGGCGGCTCGCGCCTGGCAGAGTCGCCGGGCCACCACGGCCCGGCCAGTTGGAGAACGTCCGCAACCACTTGGCCCGCCCTGTCAGCCCTCAGCAGAGCCGAGGGGAATGTCGGCAAAGGCCCGACGCGGCCAGCGACATGAACTGGCGGCAACGCGTTTTCAGGACACGCGACCGACGGCCGCACAAACTGCCGGCCCGCCGCGAGGCGATTGCTGAGAACGCTGGCCGCGATAGCCAGGACATCGGCAGGCGGAGCATCCGCCACAGGCGCGGGCAAAAGCTCTGGTTCCACCACGTCCGCCTTGGCCGCAGGGGCCGTCGGCATTGCGGATTCCGTTGGCGCATTCAAGCCGGCCTGCACCGGTTCGGCCGGTGCAAGAATGCCTCCTGCGGGGGCAGCCGGCTCGGCTGCCAATGACGCGTTTGGTTCAGGTTCCGCTACTACAACTGTCGGCTCCGCGACGATGTCGGGCGCGCCGCCAGCCGTGGAGGGCGCTACCGATGCGGCCCGGGCGGGTAGCTCTGGGGCAGAGATGGTTCTCTGCCCGAAGCTGCCCATAAGGGCCATGAGGTCGCCGTAGTCCACCATGCCGCTGCAGTCGAAGTCGATGGACGCATTAGTCAATGAGACACTGTTGCCAAAAGCCCATTTGAGTGCGATGTAGTCGGCAGCGTCCACTGCCCCATCCCCAGTGGCGTCCCCGATCATGGCCCCAATAATCCGGTCGTCATCGCCAGCCAGCGGGTTGCCCGCCACGTCCGTCACGCCCTGGATTCGGACCACGTACCCGGCCGCGTTCGGCAAGGCTGCGCTGAAGTCAATCACGCCCTCGGTGCCGCCATTGCGGAGCGACGTGGTGATGCCGATGCCCGACAGGTTGACGTCGTTGCCGTTGACGTCGTGCCCGGCGATCTGGATGGAGGATGATGTGAAGCTGGCCGGGGCGATGGGCTCCGTAAACTGGACCCCCAGCCGACGGATGCCCGGACTGCGAGGCTCGGAGAACGTGCCATCGTCCGGGATGGACAGCAGGACCTCGCCGAGACTGCCGTGGATCGCCGATGAAGACCAGAAGATAATCTCCGGCGAGGTAGTATCCGTCGTGGCCGTGAACGTTGCGGCGAAGTTGCCGCCGGGTGTGCCATTGCCCGTCGGGAAGGTGTAGCCATCGAACTCGCCATCAAGTGGGTTCAGGGCGTCGTCGGTAATCGTATCCAAGAGCCGGAACGTGTAGTTGGCGCTAGCCGTGAGGTTCTGGGCCACGACCGTTAACCGGTGGGCGGCAACATCGTAGGCCAGGCTGCTGACAGGAACCGTCTGGCCAGTGGCGTTCAGTAACGCCACGTCTATCGGGCGAACCTGGACGCTTTCGCTAAAGGTCGAGGTCAGGGTGGCCTGCATTAGGCCGCCGCCTTGAGATGCGATCTGGTGGGAGTAGCTCACGATGGTCGGCGGTGTCGTGTCACCAATCATCGCGACGTGGATTTGCCAAATCTGGTCCGTTGAGCCGATGTCGTCCGTCACCGCAATTCCGACCACGTAGTCGCCTGGGGTAACCGGCATCCAGGCGATGTCGCCCGTGCTGGAGTTGATGGATAAGTCGGCAGGGCCAAGAATGCGCGACCATACCAGCGTGCCGGTGCCGCTGGCGCTGGCCCGGCTGTCGACATCGTAGCGGTACGGATTCAGGACTACGGCGGCCGTATTGGGGGTGCTGCTAATCATCGGCCCGGTGGCATTGATACTTGCGGGCGATGCCAGCCAGGGGGAGTAAGTGACGTAGGCGGTCACGCCGGCACCCGTACCCGGCCCGACGCCGCCGGGACCGGATGGGCTGCCCCAGTAGTTGCTTCGGGCGTCGATGGTATTCGTGGTGTTGTTGCGGATGCCGTAGCCGCTGGCGTTGAGGAAGTTGGAGCTGTGAATGTTCGTGCCAGCGCCGCCGCTAGCCAGCGTGATGGCCGGATCGGGCGTCCGGTCGAACGTCACCTGACGCAGAGTGATGGCCGGCCCAGAGATGTTGATGCCGGCGTAGCGGATCAAGGCGTGGTCAACGATGTTGCTCGTCGTCTGGAAGTAGATTCCCGCCCAGTCGCCCGGCGAACCGGAAGAAGTACCATCGCCGTTCGTGTCCCCGCCATAACTGTCGTCACGGTAGGACGTGAAGACAACGGGCGAACCATTGTCATTGGTGATGAACGGCCCTTGGACCGTCCACTTCTTCCCGCTGGCGAACTTGACGATGACGCCGCCATCCACAGTCAAGGTCTTGCCCGACGGCGACGTGAAGTCGCTGTCAATCAGATAAGGTACGCCGGCGCTCTCCCAGACCGTATCTTGGCTCAATGTCCCGCCCACAGCAATAGCCGTCCATGTATTCCCGCTGAAGGTATTGCC
>CAYOBS010000091.1:0-11334 GCA_964402305.1 uncultured Planctomycetaceae bacterium
TGGCTGCGGATTCTTTCCGGTGCCTTACAGCCTCGCGAGCGAGGCTGCGGAGGCGGGCCTGTTCGGCAGAAGGATTTCTCTCTGCTTCTGCTGCGAAGAGGTTGGGCTTACAGGTTCGTCCGCAAGCCCCGACCTGACTTGCCATCGGAACTGTTAGCCCTCGTAGGGCGGCTTGCCTCGCCGCCAGAGCAGCCATGGCGAAAGCACGTCAGCAGATGATCGCTGACCATCCCCACGGCCTGCATGAAGGCATAGCAGATCGTCGAGCCCACGAAGTTGAACCCCCGCTGCTTCAGGTCCATGCTGAGGGCATCGGACTGAGCCGTCCGGGCCGGAACCTGCCTGAAGCTTCGCCGTCGGTTAACCTTCGGCTGGCCGCCGACGAACTGCCAGACATAGGCGTCGAAGCTGCCGAACTGGTTCTGGATCTCCAGGAACGCTTTGGCATTCCGCACGGCCGATTCGATCTTCAGCCGGTTACGGATAATGCCCGCGTTGCCCATCAGTTGCTGGATTCGGCGGCGGTCGAATGTGGCGACGACGCGGGGATCGAAACCGTCGAACGCCAGCCGATAGGCCTCCCGCCTGTTCAGAATCGTCTCCCAGCTCAAGCCCGCCTGCGCTCCCTCCAGAACCAGGAACTCAAAGAGCCTGCGATCGTCATGGACGCTCACGCCCCATTCGTGATCGTGATAGGCGATGCCCAGCGGTGTCGTGGCCCACGGGCAGCGGGGGATCTTTGGCATGGATGCTCCGGTCATGGTTCCTGCCCGCGAGGGCGCAGCATTACCATGCCCACGTACGAGACGGTGTTGGCGCCGTTGATGTAGGACAGGCCGACGGATTCGACCAGCGCCTTGATGTCCAGCCCCTGCGCCTCGACCGAGGCCATGGCTTCTCGCGGGAAACGGCAAGGAGCATCCGGACAGGTGCATTGCTCGCAGAAGTCGCAACCGCCGCATCCCAGCGGCAGC
Organism: uncultured Planctomycetaceae bacterium; assembly: GCA_964402305.1. GTDB lineage: Bacteria > Planctomycetota > Phycisphaerae > SM23-33 > SM23-33 > JAUWQU01. The sequence continues at coordinate 975 of CAYOBS010000091.1, forward strand.
ACCTCCAGATCCTGGAAGCGTGCAACGATCTCCTTCGCAATGGCGCGTATCATCAGGTTATGATCGTGCGCGGCCTTCGTCATTCCCTCGAAATCCCACGAATCCTCCAGCGGGCTGACATTCTGCACCAGCACACCCACCGCGTAGGTGCGCAGGCGAGCGCCGAGAACGTCCAGTTCGCCGGTGTGCGGCGGGCAGGTCCAGTTGCGTTTGGATTTGCCGCAGTAGTTGACCAGGCAATTCTGCCGCACGGACTCGTGAACTACCAGTCCAGCAGCCTCAACGATCGCGGCATGAGTAGCGCCAGCCTCGCTGGCCAACGTGCGGAGTGCTTCGTATGCGTCTTCCATGAGGCGAGTATACCACACGCGGCGTGGCGTCTGACCAAATGCATCCCCGTAAGCGGGGCAGCGGAGACGCGCCTGGTCCGCAGGAGGATTACCCCGTACCTGTACTGCAAAACAACTGGGGTTACATAATTCATCCGCGAGTCCCGAAACGAGCCGGGGCCCTGGGCAGAGATGCTCAATAGGCCCCGGCCTGATCATCGGGTCGGCATCGTCATCGCTCGTAGTGGTCGCGACCGACGCCGTCAAACTTTCCGCTCTTCATGCAGCACTTCTTGAAACGACCTCCCGCTTCCGCACGGGCACGGATCATTGCGGCCGAGTTTCTCGAGGAGGTCCTTGTCGCCGTGGACGACTCGATGGCCGCGTTTCACGGACGCTTCGGACGGGAAACCCTCTCCGACGCTTGCTCATCCGCTCGAAAGCAGCCTTCTTCCTCGAAATCCTTCATCTGGTGCATGGTGAACCTCCTGCCGGTATGGCCGGCGTGCAGGCGTAGTGCCGTGATTGGAAAATGGAACAGGCCGCCTGAATAGACGACCGGCAGGCTGGGCTCAAAGCGGCAGCGGCTGGGTCAGACCATCCAGGGGCGCGACGATGCGAGTTGTTCTTGTGCGACAGTCATAAGCATCACACGTCCTTTCAGCTTCTCAACGACGCACCAGATGCTACGTGAAGCGGACTTGTCCGTCAAGAATCAACCAGGCTTCACCAGGCTTCACGCCGCGTCGCGGTAGTAGCTCTTGAGCAGCCCACCAAGGCGCTCGTGGCATTTGACGGGCCCGTCCAGCGGCGGGGGAGCTTCCGGCTCAACTGGCCGGCGGTACTCCAGCCCCTTGTGCGGACGTTCCGTCAGAAAATGCTCTACGTACTGTTCAACAACGTACCGCACATGCTTTTCGCCGAAGAAGACGATCTTGTCCATACACTCTCTTTTCGCTCCGCGGATCCAGGACTCGGAAAATGAATTCAAGTTCGGACTTCTCTTCGGCAACTTCAGGGCGCGCACGCCGGCGGCTTTGAGTATGGCTACGAACTTCTTGGTGAACAGCGGGTCTCGGTCGTGGATCATGATTCGCTTGCCCTTGAGGAATCCATCCTCTGCGTCTGTGAGATTGCGGGCCCACTGGAGCATCTGCCTCTCGCAGGGGTCGGCGTGGATGCCGACAATCTGCACGCGCCGTGTGGACACGTCGATGACGAAGAGGACCAAGTAGCGGGTCAGACCCTTCAGGCCCCAGGCCTCAACGCTGAAGAAGTCCGCGGCCGCGATGGACTCCCAGTGGCTCTGGATGAAGGTCTTCCACGTCGTCTTGTAGGGCTTGTCCGGGTCGGGCAGCAAGCCGGCGTCGAGCATCACCCGGCGGACGGTCTGCCAGTGGACGTCGTAGCTGAGCTTCTTGAGCTCGCCGTAGATTCGCCCGTAGCCCCCCCCGGATTCTCCGCTGCCATCTGGAGCACCAGTTTGCGGATCGAGTTGGCCTTCTTGGGCTTGGGGCCGCGTTTGCCGCCGCTGCCGTCGTACTTGCTGGCGATCAGCATGCGATTCCAGCGGAGGATTGTGTCCGGAGAGAACAGCGTCCCGAACTGGCGCAGCACGTCCCTGCCCAGCTTCATGGCCGCTGCCGCGAGGCGGCGCTTCTGGTTGTCGTTGAGGATGATGCGTTTCTGGCCCAGCTTTTCCCGAAGGACTTGGTTTTCAACCCTCAGATAGCTGATGGCGTCCTGCTGCTGACGGTTCATCCAGCCGGCGACGGCCACGAGAAAGAAGGTCCATGGTTTCCAGGTCATGGGGAAGGATGGTAGCAGTGGGAGGGTAATTCCGCAAGTCGCGGGCTTGACAGTCGTGGGCGGAGACTTGTTGGCCCACGCGTCTGCCCTAGATGGTGATTGGTAGCCATGTGGCCTTGTAGCCTTTCCGATTATACCTTTGGCAGGATTTTCGGCGGCTTTTCGCCAGCCCCCGCCATGCGACGCAGCAGGGTTTCGCGCAGTTCGGCGCGAACCTTCTCGTGTTCGGCACTGGCGACGAGGTTCTTGCGCTGGCCCGGATCAGCCTGGAGGTCGTAAAGGAACGCCTCGTGATAGACATCGCTGTCGCAGCTTCCGAAGCGGGCCTGGCCCTTGGGGGCTTCGACGCAGTAGGTCCAGCGTTTGGTTCTCACGGCCCGGCCGCAGGTGCTCTCGCTGATCTGCACGAAGACTTCTAACGGCCAGTCTTTCGCCGAGCCATCGACGAGCCCTTGCAAGGGCCGTCCGGCGAGATAGTCCGGCAGATTTGCGCCGCCGGCGGCTAGAACGGTGGGCGTCAGGTCAAGGATGCTGACCATTTCTTCGACGACCTTTCCACCGGTGAATCCCGGCCCGGCGATTATCAGCGGGGTTCTGGCCGAGTCGTCATGGCAGGTGCGCTTGTACTCGCCGTCTCGCGTTTTGAAGTGGCAGGCATGGTCGGAGGAGTAGATTATCAGCGTGTTGTCAGCCAAGCCGAGCTTGGAGAGCTCGTCGCGGATTCGCCCGACGTTGGCGTCGAGGCTGTTGCAGCAGCCAAGATAGTCTGGCATCTCGACACGCCAGTTGCCACCGGCATCTTTGAGGTCGTCTGGCACCTGGAACTCGCGGAACTTCTCCTTCGAACCATGCGGGCCCTCAAAATGGCCGTGGTCGTTCTGGTGGTGCGATTCGAGGTAGGACACGAATAGGAAGAACGGCTTGCCGCCAGATTCCGGGGCCTTTCGAGCCTTAAGATACTCGATTACCCAATCCGTTTGAGCGTCCACGCGGTAGCGGTCTTCTGGGAAGTCGCGCCTCTTGCCTTCGGTGTCGAACATGTGCCCGTCATAGCTGTGGCTGGCGTCCTCCAGCACGTCCGAGGCCAGCCAGAAATCCGTGTATCCGCCGCGGCGATCAGGTGGAACGGGCTTGGTCTTGCAGTCAAATGGCGGTATGTTCGGGTATGTCTTGCCGTCAGACCCCAGATGCCACTTGCCGATGTAACCCACTTCGTAGCCTATGGCGGAGAGAAGGTGCGCCATGGTCTTCTCGCTTCGCGGCAGGGCGATGCCATTCTGGAAGCAGGTGGTCTGTGTGGGGTACTTGCCGGTCTGAAAGGCCGCACGGGCTGGGGTGCATAGCGGCTGGCAGGTGAAGTTGTTCTGGAACCGCACGCCGCTGGCCGCCATGCGGTCGATATTCGGCGTCAGGCCAGGGTAGATCGGCTTGCCATAGCATTCGATGGTGTCGTGGCGCTGCTGGTCAGAGAATAGAAATAGTATGTTGGGTTTGCGCGGCTGCGTGCTGGAGCCGCCGGCCGCACGGGCCAGCCGGGGCAGCACCACGGCGGCAGCCGCCAGGCCGGCAGCCTTGAGAAAGTTTCGTCTCTTCATTGTGTTCCTCGTCTTGCCTACGTTGCCTTGTCGAAACGCCTTGCCATTGTATGAAACACACAAAGTGTTGCCAGCGCCCGCGACTTCTTCAGCCAAATCCGCTCGCGGAGGGGACGGGTTCGTGCTGCAGACTGAGGAACGGTACGGTTATGGGCTGGGATAAGCAGTAGGGTATGCCGGCTTTCCCTGGAGCAATCGTGTCTGGCAGCGAAGATCTCTCTGTGTTCAAGGGGCGTCGTTGGGATGGCTGGCTCGGGCGGCCCCGAGACGTTCCATCAGAGCCTGGAACGCCTGGCGGTCTGTCGGCGGCAAGCTGTCCCGCGCAAGGGCGTGGCGATACAGTTGGATCGCCTCTTGAACTTGCTTGTTCCTCACGTACAACTCGCCCAGCAGGTGGTACGCATCCACATAGTCAGGGCAGCGAGCGATTAACTCCCGGAGCCTGTCGGCAGCCTGGGCGACCTGCCCCCCCTGGACCAGCAGGTGCGCTAGCGTGTAAGCGTAGCGGGGCTCGTCCGGCCGGGCCTGAGCGGCCTTTTGACACCACTCGATGGCCTCTTGGGGGCGGTCCTTCGAGATCAGAACCGCCAGGTTGTAGGCGGCCTGTGCCATGCTGGGCTCGGTCTTCAGAGCGGCCCGCAGATGTTGCTCGGCATGTGCGGAGTCGTCCTGCTCGGCCCGGAGCAGGCCGAGGTTGAAATGAGCGGCCGCGTTGGCAGGCTCGATGGCAAGCGCCTTGGTCAGCGCCTGTTCGGCCTGTGCAGACTGACCCAGGTGAGCGTAGGCGATTGCCGCGTTCACCAGCGGCGGGACCACGTCCGGCCGGAAACGCGACGCCAGGGTGTAAGCCTCGGCGGCCTCCTCGAGCCGCCCCGACTCGGTAAGGAAGTTGCCCAGATTGTATTGGGACGCCCAGTTGTCCGACCTGGCGCGCAGAGACGCTTCTAACTCCTTCAGGGCGGCCAGCACGTGGTCACGGTCCTGGCGGTTCAGCGAGCTTAGCGGGTAACCGGCCAGCGCCGCGGCGGCCTGGATGCGGACCAGTCGGAAGTCGTCGCGGGCGGCTTGAACCAGAGCGGGAAGTGCATGAGGATCAGGCCTGGGAGCCATCGCCATGGCCGCCGAAGCCCGCACGAGCGGCGAGGCGTCTTTCAGAGCCTGCACCAGGGTGGGGACCGTAGTTCCATCGGGGCAATTGGCCAGCATGCGGGCCAGGGAAGCGGCGACGAGCTCGTCGCGGTCGGCCCGGGTGATCTCGTGGAGTATCTCGCCCAGGCGGGACCAGTCGCCACGGCGGGCCGCCTCGACCAGTTGGGCCCGGCGCAGGGCGGGAGCCTGGTAGTCCATCTTGTGCCACTGCCGCACGCGGCGGTCGGACCAGGCGGCGTCCTTGTCGGCGTGGCAGCCGTTGCAGGCGTTGGGAGACTTGAAGGCCATCGTGGCCGCCGGCGCGGGCGGAAGCATGGAATGGTCGCTGCGGCGCATCCTCGCGAATTCCGTGGTCGGCATGTGGCAGGCGACGCACCGGTTGGCGGGACTGTCGGGCTTATGATGCGTGTGGGCGGCTGCATCTGCGACTCGCTGGGCGTGGCAGGGCAGACAGGCATCATTTGCACGATCTCCCGTAAAGCGATATCGCCCACTGGAGGTGTGGCAGTGGAGGCAACTGAGCTTGCCCGACCGAACGCAGGGGCTCCTGCGCCAACTGGTGTACGTGTAGTTCTCGCCCAGGTCCCGCCCGTCGGGATAGTAGTCCAGGCTCTCGTACGTGGTCAGGTCGAAGTTGTCGAAGAATCGCCCGCCCGGCTGGAAGGCATGGGTGATGCTCCCCGCCTTGGCATGGCAGGTGGAACAGGAATCGTTCTGCTGCTCGACCGTGAACTTGCGGGGGTTGACGATCTTCGCGTCGGCCGGTTTCTGGCCGGGCGGGAGCTTGCGGCAGAGGCGGACGTGTTCGGCCGTGGAGCCGTGGCAGGTCTCACAGTTGATGCCGGGCTCGCTCCATGTCGTGCGATAGGTGTCGCTGACGGCATCGTAGTTGGTGACCAGTTGGCTGACGTGGCAGCCATGACAGGACGTGTTGAACGTGTACAGCGGGTCGCGCCAATCCAGTGCCTGGTCGGCGGCGCTGGCGAAATGCCGCACAGCGCTGGCTGCGGCGTCAAACCACTCGTTTCGGTGGACGTCGTATGCCACCGGCAAGACCTGGAGACGCCCCCGCTCCCACGGGGTCAGGAAGTAATACACGTTCTTGCCGCCCATGACGTGGGCGATGGGGTAGATCTTTTCGCCATCGGAACCCTTTTCTCGAACATAGCCGCCTGCGACGGTAAGGTTGGCCTGGTAGACAGCCTTGCCGACCCGGATGGGCAAGGGAGGCGCTGTGATATGTTTGGCTGCCAGGTCTGTCGTAAACGGCTGCATGGCCAGCCCATGCCGCGACTGGGCCCACAATTGGTGGAAATCGTGGTGGCACTCGGCGCAAGTGGCTGAGCTGATGGCCGGCTCGATCCCGGCGGGTTGTGTGGTGGAAATTGGCGCCGGCACCGGCCAGAATTTCTTGAAGGACCCGACCGCCAAGCCTGCGACAATCACAACAGCCACGGGTAATCCGAAGACCAGCCAACGCGCCGGCTTGGGGCGCCCATTGGGGTTATCGCGTGTCCGCAGGCTTCGACTCCGCATGGCTTTCGACTTCATTTGAGCTCTATGGGGAGAGGCAGCCGAGGCCAGGTGACGGCCGCATACATGGGCCGCGCCGTCAACTCCTCCAGCCGCTTCTTCATCGCTTTCACATGCGGCGGGTCCTTCGCCGCCAGGTTAGTCGCCTGGCTCAGGTCGGTTGCGAGGTTGTACAGTTGCACGAGGGGCGCATCGGGCTTGAATCGTCCACGCGTGCCGCCCATTATATACCCTTCGTCCTTAGCCAAGTGAACCTGCTGGTTTGGCCTTGCCTCCAGGCAGGCCCAACGATCGACAAGGATACTGCTTCGGGGCTCCGATTTCAACAACTGTGGGAAATCCCGGGTCTTACCGGGCTGGTGGCGCAAGCTTTCCGAGCCGCGCCGAAGCAGCGCGAGAAGCTGTTCTGCCAGGATCACCATAGCCGGTCGCTTCCGGCACATTTGTTAGGCACCTTTGTTCTGCTGTCAAGCACATTTATCAAGCACATTTATTCTGCTTGACGCGGTCTTCCTTCTGCCATAGGATTATTGGCGACGGGGATGGAGTCCCCCGATAGACGCCTTGACTGGCTGATGACTCCTACTCAGGTTTCGCTGGTAGGAGTCTAGGCAGAACATGAGTAAAGCTCCTGCCAGGCGATGACCTGCGGGAGCTTTTTGCATGAATAGAACAGGTGATGAGACTTGTGGCGACGCCCCCAGGCGAACAGGCCAAACGAGAAGACTGACAAGACCGGTCAGAATCGGGGTACGCCTGGTTAGACAAACGCGCCGAGATTCCTTGAAATGGCCGACCGCCCGAACATCATCTTCATTCTCGCCGACGATCTCGGCTGGGCCGATGTCGGCTGCTACGGCGGCAAGTATTACGAGACACCCCACATCGACCGGCTGGCGATGCAGGGCACCAACGTCCTGCCCAGCGATGTTCCGGCTCTGCATCCATCCCGGCAAGCCCTTGTTGAGGCAAGCCGGCTCGCCATGCGACCTCCGGGTTGGACTAAACCGCTGACGCGGTAGGTTTCGCAGGCGTAGGGGGATAGGGGATCCCTTGGTCCTCGTGGATCGCATCGGTCTATTCTCCTTCTCATCGACTCCCGTGTGGGAGTCAAAGGAACCTTTCGAGAAGGAGAAGACCCATGACAGAACTGCGACGCCGAATGATCCAGGACATGGAGCTGCGAGCCCTCAAGGAGAACACCAAGCGGGCCTACCTGGACGCCGTGAAGGACCTTGCCCGACGCTACGGCAGGTCCCCGGACCTGCTCAGCGAGGAGGAGCTTCGACGCTACTTCATCAACCTGACCAGGAGCCGGCATCGCTCCAAGAGCACCCTGCGCGTACGGCTGTTCGGCATCAAGTTCCTCTTCAAACACACCCTACGCCGCCCCCTGCCGGTCTTCGATCTCATCCGCCTGCCCAGGGATCGCAAGCTGCCGGTAGTCCTCAGCCGCCAGGAGGTCCGTCAACTCCTGGCCTGCATCCGCCGGCCGGAGGCGCGGATGGTCGCCCTGGTGATGTACAGTTGCGGCCTGCGGGTTACGGTGGCCAGCCGTCTTCGCGCGGCCGACATCGACAGCCGGCGTATGATGGTCTGCGTCCGCAACGGCAAGGGCAGCAAGGACCAGTATGTCCCCTTGCCCCAGCGAACGCTGGAATTGCTGCGGGCCTACTGGCGCGAGTATCGGCCAGGCCACTGGCTGTTTCCCGACCGATCCGCCGGCCAGCCCATCGACCGGTGCACCGTCCTGAAGTGCATCAAGGCCGCCGCCCAGGACGCCAAGATCACCAAGCCCATTGGCTGCCACACGCTGCGGCACTCCTATGCCACGCACCTGCTGGAGGATGGAGTGGACCTGCGGACCATTCAGACGCTGCTGGGTCATCGAAGCATCCGAAGTACGGTCGGCTACCTCCACCTGCCCCAACAGGCCATGAAGAACGTCCATCGGTCCATCGACGGCCTGATGGCCGACCTCTAGCCGCCTCGGCACGCCTGCTGTGCCGGATGTGGCCGACATCTTCCGTCTCCACGGCCCCCGGTATCTGGAACGCTTTGGCCAGAACATCCTGCCCAGCCACCGCCGGGCGATGAGGGACCTGTGCAACTGCCGAACCGCCGCACTGGGCGGGCAGCTCTACGTCTGCGATCACTGCGGCCGGGAGCACTACGTTTATCACTCCTGCCGCAACCGGGCCTGTCCCAAGTGCCACGGCAAGGACACCGAGGCCTGGCTGAAGGACCGGCGTCAGGAACTCCTGCCGGTCCCGTACTTCCACGTCGTCTTCACGCTTCCCCAGCCGTTGCGGGACTTGGTGCGGCCGCACCAGAAGATCCTGTATCCGACTCTGATGCAGGCAGCGGCCAGGGCGCTGATGAAGCTGGCGGTCGACCCGCACTATGTCGGCGGGCTCATCGGCGTCCTGGCCGTCCTGCACACATGGAGCCGTACACTGACGTACCATCCCCACGTCCACTGTCTGGTCCCCGGTGGGGGACTGGAGCCCGACGGGCAGTGGCGGCCGGCACGCAAAGACTACCTCGTGCCGGTCAGGGCTCTGTCGGCCATCTTCAGCGGCATCTTCCTCGACCTGATGGCCAAAGCCCTGCCGGACGTGGCGATTCCCGATTCCGTGCGCCGGCAGAAGTGGGTGGTCCACTGCAAGCCCACCGTCCAAGGCGCCGAGAACGTCCTGACGTACCTCGGACGATACGTCCACCGCATCGCCATCACCGACAGCCGCATCCTGAGTATCGAGGACGGCAAGGTGACCTTCCGCTACCAGAACGCCCGGGACTACCAGTGGCATACGATGACGGTGACGGCCGAGGAGTTTATCCGTCGCTTCCTTCAGCACGTCCTGCCCACCGGTGTCCACAAGGTCCGCTACTACGGCCTGTGGGCGCCGTCCAACAGGGCCCGGCTCCAGCAGATCCGGCAAAGCCTGATGGCTCAGGACTCCGACCTGGTGCTTCCTGCTGCCAAGGATGCTGGCGGAACTGCTTCCCCACAGGCCGATTCGCGGCCTGCCCGGTGTCCGTTCTGCCCGTCGGGAACGCTCGTGCTGCTTCGTCACGTCCAGCCTCAGCGGAGAGCGCCACCATGACAGGCCAGCCTATTACCAGCATTGTCTTCTGCCAGCCTGATCCTCTCGGCCGCAGTCCGAGTCCGGCCTCTCCCCGCGCTGATGGTCGCTTTTCATCACGAAGTGCCGCCATCGATCCTCATGGCTGCTTGCCCCCTCCGTCTGTACCCGCCCGATCTTGGCTCTCTTCCCTGCCAACCTCTGCCTCCATCAGCCGTGCGTTTCCTGCGAATTCGCCCATCGGGCGCCACTCCGCAAGGTAAATCCCCAAGTATCCGGCCGCGGTTCAGTCCAACCAAGCCTTTGCGGCGGCGTAGCGCCGCAAAAACTCTGGTTCGTTATGAGCCCAACATGCTCGTCTTCCCGAAGTACCTGCCTTTTCATAAGTTACAGAAATGACTTCCTGTTAGGTCCAACTCTTCTCTTCACCAGGATAACCAGGATGACCAGGATGCGCAACAAAATAGTTGCACTTTAGTTGCACCTCCCTGGGTTCGGCCCAGTGGATTTCCGGTGGACTGGCTTGCCGACAGGCCCTTCAGTAGCACCTGTTGGGACCGGTCGAATCGTTCGGCGGCGACAGCACAAGAGCCGGGGCGAGTTGCGGGCTTGTCAGACGGGGGCAGAAAGCAGGATTTGCTGGGCTTTCCAGTGGGGTTACAAGTTTCATCCGAGGCGTAATGTAGGCCCTCAGGCAGGCGGCTTCCGGGCACCAGGGCTGCCTTTCCCGGCCAGAGCCGGTTCCTCCGGCTGGCAAAGGCCGGAGGGGAGAGAATCCACGGTCTCCACGGCATTGAAGCATCTTAGGAATCGCGAAAAAATAACTTGAGCAATTATTGCCTTGGTCGAATGGTAT
>CAYOBS010000092.1:0-11309 GCA_964402305.1 uncultured Planctomycetaceae bacterium
CGAGGATTCCTCCACCGATCCAATAGTCGATCTGATAATCGGCATTGTACCACAAGAGGCATAATTTGCAAGAAGAATCTGGGTAAAATTTACTGAATCCCCCCCCCCCCCCTTAAGTCATTGTTAATACAGTAGTTATAGTGCAAAAATATATTTCAAAATAGCCCCAACCCCGGCCTGTCCCGGCGCGCCGGGAGCGCGCCGGGGCAGGCCGGTAGGCAGTAGGCAGTAGCCAGTAGGCAGGAAAGAAAACGGCGGAACCTGCCTGCCGGCAGGCAGGCCGGGAACATGGAACCCGGGACCGGGGAGAAGAAACCGCGAAGCCCTAACCCCGGCGCGCTCCCGGCGCGCCGGGACAGCGCCGGGACAGGCCGGGGTTAGGAGAAACTCGCGTCCGAGTGCCGCCAGTACACCCACTGGCGGAATCCCTGGCAGTGCCGAGGGAAAAGACCGCCCCAACCCCGGCGCGCCGGGGCAGGCCGGTGGGTGTACCGGCGGCACGTGCATTTCGGGGGGGCCGCGCGGGCGTATCGACGGCCCCGAAGGGCTGCGCCGCCAGCCAAAGGTCCATAGGCAACAGCAGTGCAATGGATTCTTCGGCGCGAGAGAAGTCCCCACGGTCAGACTCGCATCGTCTCCCAGCCGCCGGCCGAGAGTTTCGAGACGGCCTCGCATCGGACTTTCGGCGCCCCGGCGGCGCCGAGGATTCGCTGGCCGAGCAGTTGAGCCTCCTGACAGTCATGCAGGCGCGCCTCGATCCCGCCGCCGCCCGCGGCAAGTTCCACGCGGTTTTCGCCTACCCGCACTTTCCGGAACCCGCGCACGTCCAGGAGCGTCAGCTTGCCCTCGCGCCTGACAATCAGGTTGTCCGCTATTTGGAGCGTGCCGTACATATTCGTGTGCGGCGAGAGGTTCTCGGCCTCCGGGGCGCAGCGGACCAGCGCACTCTGACACTCGTGGAAGACGTTGTCGTGGACGGCCAGGCTTCCCAGGAAGTTCTGCAAGGCGTACCTGCCATCCGGGCACTGGATCAGGATGGCGGACATGGGTATCCGGTGGAAGAAGTTGTTCTCGATGATCGCCTCGCGGGCGAGGTACATGAGGATGCTTCTGGTCGGCCCGCGCCCGAAGTAATTGCCGCGGATAATGACTTTGTCGGGAATCCACGTGCGGTTCTCCGCCCAGAAGCCTTCCGCCTTTTCGGGCAGCGGGCCGTCGACCTCGATGCGCATCGTCGTGCTGCTCAGCAGCTCAGCCCTGACGACCTTGCCCTGGCCGACATCCGCCAGCGTGTCTGGGTCGCGAAAGCCTATGACGTCGCCCGGCCGGAAGTTCATGTGACCTTCCGTCTCGCCGCTGGTGTAGATCGCCCGGATGGTGTGCGGCCCCTCGACCGTCTGGAGTTGCATGAGCTGGCCGTAGATGTTGATGTGATCGTCATGCAGCCCGGCGATGCGGCAGCCCTCGATGATGATCCGGCCGCGGCAGTTCATCATCTGCACGCCGTCGGCGAAGCCGGCGTTGGTCCGGCCCGATTCCGGCGACGGCTCCATGCGGAGGTTTCGCAGCGTCACATTCCGGCAGAACTGGCCGACGAACCCCAGGCCGTTCCACGAGCAGATGTCCATGTCCTCGAAGGCAACGTCCCGGGATTCGAAGATTACGGCCCCGGACTGGTTGCGGATACCCAACCGGAACTGGAAGGTATGGCCGAGGCGGATATTCTCGTGGACCTTCGAGCCGGGCGCGTACTCTGCCCGCAGCCGGCGGTCGCCCTCGTCCCGGATCGCCTGGGCATCGGCAAGGGGGTCCGGGCAGCGGCGGGCTGTATCCAGCAGTGGATCGTATTCCACGAAGCAGTTGGGCCGCTGGGGTTTGTCATCCGCGTCCAGCCAGACAAGATGCGTGCCCTCGATGACGTACCGGTCGCCGGCGGCGGGCTGGTAGTCGATCCATCCCTCGCCCTTGGCGGCCGCCTTGAGCTCAAAGACGGACGGGCGGACATGCTCGACGCGGGCGTTTCTGACCGTGACGCCCTCGCACGCGTTGAGGACGAACGGCGTCATTCGCCCGTGCATCATAAACGTGGCTCCGCCGCCGTCGATGGTCAGGTGCTTCATCCGGTCCAGATGAAACGGCGTGACCAGGTCCCACTGGAGATGCACGGCCGTGACCGGGTAATGGGCCTTGCCGGCGGTTTTGGCGAAGAAGTCGTATCGCCCCGGCCCGAATCGAATCAGCACGGGGGCATTGGCCTTGCGAGCCGCCGCCAGCATCGCCTGCACGGCGGGGTTATCGTCCTTGCCGTCGTCCGGCCTGGCGCCGAAGTCGGCGGCATGGAGAACCACCGGCTCGGCCGGGGCGGGCGGGGAAGAAAGTGCGCCGGCGCGGAGGCCGGCACAGAGGATCAATATCAGCGCCAGGCCGCAGAACCAGAGAGCCAATGGTCCATCTCCTTGGCATTTCTGGCATTTCGGGGACAGATACCTTTATTCCTTGGTATTTCGGGAAATACCAAGGAATAAAGGTATCTGTCCCCGAAATGCCTGTCCCCGAAATGCCGTCAGGCGAGCGCCTCTTTACAGTACCGGACGCACTTTGCGACTTCCGCCACGGAGTCCGAGCCTTGCGGAATCTTATACTCCAGCTCGATGTCCGCGGGGAACGTCCACTTCTCCTTCCGCATCAATTGGAGAATCTCCCTGATAGGCGTCTTTCCCTGGCCCCACGGCAGGTTCCCCCCCTCCGCGGTCCTGTCTTTCAGATGGAGGCTGACGATGCGGTCGTGGTACTTCTCGAGCACCGGGATCGGAGACAGGCCCTTGGTCCCCGTGAAGTAGTGGCCGACGTCGAAGTTGAAGCCGATGTACCGGCCATACTCCAGGATCGGGTCCTTCTTATCCATCGCCGGATAGTTGTTCGTATGGTTATGGAAGGCGACCCAGATCTTGTGCTTGTCGGCGAACGGCGCGAGTCTCTTGGCCATCGCATCCGAACGCTCGGTGGTAATGCCCGCGCAGCCCAGCACCTTGGCCACCTGGAAGTTGAAGTCAATCTCCTCGTCCGACCGGCCAAAGCCGATCTTGTGGATGTGGATGTTGACGCCCGCGTCGTTGTACAGCTTGCGCAGCTCCACGCACCTGACCAGTTGCGCCTGGCGCTGGGCATTGATCTGCTCAGCCCTCGCGCCGGCAAATGCCTGGATAGGCCCGCCCATCAGTTCCACTTCGCTAAGCCCATCCTGGATAAGGGCCTTGAGCGTATCCTCGGCGGAATTGATGCCGTCGCGGTAGCTGTAGGTGATGCAGCCGATGCGCACGCCGTTGAAAACGGAGTTGGGCTTGCCCCGCGGCAGACCGGCACGGACTCCGCCGGAAGCTCCTGGTGGCGCTTCGCCTGCCAATGCATGCCGCGTCACGATGGCACAAGCCGCAATGGCCGCCGCGCCGCCGAGAAATCCGCGCCTTGTCAATCCGCCGGTAGTCATCCGTTTGTTCATGTCAACTCCTACTGATTAAGACTCGCCCATAAGGAATTCGGCCCTTCACAACTCGTCAGCAGCACCAAGATTATAGGGCGTTTGGGAGCTCCGGCAAGCCAATTCCTTCACGCCTTCTGAGGCATTACGCGTAAGACGTGGTTGCTGCATCCCTCACGGGACTTTGCAAACCGCGGCACCCGATTGGTCCGCCGGGATGGAACATGCTTCCGCGAACAGCGTGCGGAAGCATGGCACCGCAAAAGGTCTTCAGGTTCCCGGTTCCCGGTTCCCAGGTTCCGGGTTCCGCCGTTTTCTTCTTCCCGGCTACCGGCTATCCCGGCGCGCCGGGACTACCGGCTACCGGCTACGTTTCCTCGTCCGGCTCGGCGGCGGGCGCCGCAAACCGCGGCGTGCGGCCTTGAAGCACGGTGACGACGTCGAAACATGGACGTACGAGAACAGATCGGCAGCACGCTGGGCTTCCTCGATGATTGCCGGGCCATCAAACTGGCCGAGGAACCCGCGAGGGTCCGTCTGGACGAACTCCCGCTGTTTGGGCGACTCCAAGCTGACGTACCGGTGCCTGGAGAACACTGCCTTGACGAGAGTCGTTTTGCCGGACTGGCGCGGCCCCGTGAGGGTAACCACAGGATACTGGCGGGCTGACTTTGTTAATTTTGTTTCTTCTTCCCTGCGCCTGCCTGCCGGCAGGCAGGTTGAAATCGCCGTTGTTATTTCGCTTCCATCCAGTTGGGTCCCACGCCCACGTCCACCTTGAGCGGAACGGTCAGGGCGATGGCGGATGTCATCTCGTGGACGATCATTTCCCGCTCGGCCTGGACGGCCTGCTCTGGCACCTCGAAGACCAGTTCGTCGTGGATCTGGAGCAGCATCCGGCTGGGCCTGCTCTCGGCGTCGATGCGGCGGGCGATGTTCACCATAGCCTGCTTGATGAGGTCCGCCGCCGAGCCTTGAACCACCGAGTTGATCGCCAGCCGCTCGGCCAGGCTGCGCATCTGCTGGTTGCCGGACTCGATGTCCGGCACGCGCCGCCGCCGGCCGAAAATCGTCTCGACGTAGCCCTGCCGCTTGGCCTGGCTGACGCACTGGGCGAGGAATTCGTCGATCTTCGGAAACCGGGCCTTGTACCTGTCGATGAACGCGGATGCGTCTTTTCGCGGAATGCGAAGGCTCACCGAAAGCCCGTACGCGGTCTGCCCGTAAATTATCCCGAAGTTCACCGTCTTGGCCTTGGCGCGCATGTCGGGCGTTACCTCGCCGGGCAGCACACCGAAGACCTCGGCCGCGACCGTCCGGTGGATGTCCTGGCCTTCGGCGAAGGCGGCGCAAAGAGTCTCATCGCCGCAGAAGTGCGCCAGCACGCGAAGCTCGACCTGCGAGTAGTCAACCGACAGGAGCACGCAGCCGGGCGGCGCCACGAAGGCCGAGCGGATCATCCTGCCCTCATCCGTGCGGATGGGGATGTTCTGGAGGTTCGGGTCGCTGCTGGAGAGCCTGCCTGTAACGGTGCCGGTTTGGTGGAAGCTGGTGTGTACGCGCCCGTCGCGCGGCAGGACGAACTGCCCCAGGGCAGTGAGGTACGTACCCAGCAGTTTGGTCAGCTTGCGGTAGTCCAGCACCAGCGCGGGCAGCTCGTGTTCGACGGCGAGCTCTTCGAGCACCGACGAATCGGTGCTCGGGCCGGTCTTGGTCTTCCTGGCTGCCGGCAGCTTGAGCTCGTCGAACAGCACGACGGCGAGTTGCTTGGGCGAGTCCGGGTTGAAGGGCCTGCCGGCGGCGGCGATGATTCGGCCGCGGAGCACGTCGGCCTGCTTGGACAGCTCGCTCTCCAGCCGCCCCAGCACGCGCCGGTCGAGCATTATGCCGGTTCGCTCCATCCGCGCCAGCACGGGCACCAGCGGCATTTCCAGGTCGTAGAAGAGTTTGGTCAGGCCCTGCTGCTCCAGCATCGGGGCCAGGACATCCGCGACTCGCAGGGCCACGTCGGCGTCCTCGGCGGCGTACTTGGCCACCACGTCGGTCGCGACGGTGTTCATGGTCGTCTGGTGCTTGCCCCGGCCGATGAGGTCCTCGATGGGGATGCAGCGGTGGTTGATGTACTCGGCCGCGAGGGCGTCGAGCTTGTAGGTCATGCGGGTCGAGTCCAGCACGTGGGCGGCAACGAGGGTGTCGAACATCGGCCCCGCCAACGGCATCTTCGCCTCTCCCAGCACGAGCATGTCGAACTTGAGGTTCTGCCCGACCTTCGTTACGGACTCATCGGCGAGGATGGGGCCGAGGCTGCGGCGGACCAGCTCGACATCCAGCGTGCGGGCGCCCAGCGGCCCGGCCACGGGAATATACACGGCCGCGCCGGGCCGCCACGCCAGGGACATGCCCACGAGGTCCGCGCGCATGGGCTGGGTGCCGGTGGTCTCGGTATCGACCGACAGCCGCTTTACGCCTGCAAGGCTGAGGACAAGCTCGTCGAGCGCATCGGGCGTGTCGACGAGGCGGTAGTCGAAGTCCGCGGCCGTGGTCTGCCCGCCCGCGACCTTGGCGGCCTGGACGTCCACCTTGCCCTGGCCCTGCCCGCCGACGCCCATGTTGTCCAGGATGTCCATCAGCTTGTTGAAGCCAAGCTCGGCGAAGACCGGCCTGACGGCTGCACCGTCGATGCGGCTGAGCCTCATCGCGTCGAGCGAAAGCTCGATGGGCACGTCGCGGTCGAGCGTGACGAGCTTGCGGGAAAGCTCGATCGTCGCGGCGGCGGCCTGGAGGTTTTCCTTGAGCTTGGGCGTCTGCTCGTCGGCGTGGGCGATCACCTCCTCGGCCGTGCCGTAGCGGGCGATGAGTCTGCCGGCCGTCTTGGGACCAACGCCCGGCACGCCGGGGATGTTGTCCGTCGAGTCGCCGGTGAGCGTCTGGACCTCGACGGCCTGGTCCGGGCGATAGCCCTTCTCGCGCTCGATGGCGGCCGCGTCGATCATCTCATCCTTCATCGGGTCGTACAGCGTGCAGTGCGGGCCGATGAGCTGGTCGAGGTCCTTGTCCCGGCTGACGAGCACCACGTCGAGCTGCGGCGAGGCCAGGCGCGCTGCCGCGGTCGCCAGGATGTCGTCGGCCTCGTAGCCCTCCAGCTCCAGCACGGGGATGCCCATCTTGCGGACAATCTCCATGATCCGCTTGGCCTGCGGGTGAAAATCGTCGGGGGCGGGCTTGCGGGTGATCTTGTAATCGGGGTAGGTTTGGCGGCGGAGGAGCTTCGCGGCCGGGCCGTCGACGGCCATGGCGAGGTACGTCGGCTTTCGGTTTCGGATGAAGCTCAGCAGCATGTTGCAGAAGACGAACGTGGCCCGCGTCGGCTCGCCGGTGGGGCTGGTCAGGTCGCGGAACGGCGCGTAGTACGCCCGGTATATCTGCGAGTGCCCGTCGATGAGATATAGCGTGTCGGTCATGGTTGTTTGTCACATCAGCACATTCAGCATCACGCATGCCGCGGGCGCCGCCAGCAGGGGCGAGTCGAGCACGTCAAGCACGCCGCCGAACTCCGGCACAAGGGCGCCGGAATCCTTTATGCGAGCGGATCGTTTGAGCAGGCTCTCGCACAGGTCGGCGAACTGCCCGACGGCCCCGACGATCACGCCGAAGCCCGCCGCCCAGCCAAGCGACATCCGCATGCCCAGCAGCCAGACCACCAGCATGCTGACGCCCGCCGCCGCGGCCAGGCCGCCGAAAAGGCCCTCCCAACTCTTGCCCGGCGAGAGCCAGGCAATGAGCTTGTGCCGCCCGACGGCTGAGCCGGTGAAGTACGCGCCGATGTCCGTACACTTCACGGCCGCCAGGAAAAGTATGAGGGCGGGCACGCCCTTATCCAATCGAATGGCCAGGATGATGGCCGCGCCCACACCGAGGTACGCCACGGCGAGCAATGTCGCCCCCACGCGCGCAATCGCGGCGTCGAGGCGGTGGCGGATCATCTGTTCGAGGAACACCCCGGCCACGATCAGCCCGATCATGCACCAGACGTCCGCGGGGGTCATCATGGGCACGAAGCTGAGGGGATGGAACTTGTCCGGGAAGAGCAGGTCAAGGGGAGCGAACTTATACCATATCGGTTGGGTGGCTATCAGCAGCGTGCCGATTGTGGCGCTGACTCCCAGCAGCCCGGCCCCGGCGGCTGAGGCGATGCGCTTCAGCTCCCGCAGGCCCATAACGCAGAGCACGACGATAACCACAGCCAGCGGCAAGCCCCGCATGTCCGCTATTGCGGGCCAGGGCTGGCAATACTCCACCGCCAGCACGCAGGCCAGGGCGGCGATCATGATCGCGCCGAACACGATCCGCGTCAGGATGGTCTTGGCACTTGGCACGGAAGTATGATGCCCGCAAGGCCGGCGAAATGCCAGAGCTTAGCATGGACGCTGAAGAAGCCACCTGGTGTAGTGTTTCAGAATTGATGAACATAATACCGCCTGATAAATTCGAAATCCGAATCTCGAAATCCTAAACAAGTTCAAAATTCAAAATCTAAAACAAAGAAGAAGCCCCAACGGACGCACGGGTTTCCCATGAATCGAGTACTGTGTACTGGCGTTTTGAACATTTGAATTTGGCAATTCGGATTTGTTTAGGATTTCGAGATTAGGATTTCGGATTTACGACCTCGTGATAATCTGCAATCTATTTGGCGCACTACACTGGCGACCGGGCCTTTAGCCTGTCCCGGGCGCTCTTACGCCGCCGGCGGGGTGCGTGGGGGGCGGTTCTGATTGCCGTGGCCCTTGTGGCCACGTCGTCGGCGTCGTTGGCGGCGGGATTTGCGGTCGCCGCCCTGGCGGCTGGCGCCGGCGCCCGGCAGGCCGGCCGGGGCGACAGATCCGGCGGTTGACTTGCCCTGGGCGTCGCCCTCGCCACCGCCATTGCCATGTTCGCGTTCTCGGCCATGGCTATCGTCGCGTTGATCGCCGCGGCCTCGGGTGTTGTTGGCGGCCTGGGGTGCTCCCGCTGCCTGGGCGGCGGGGTTTTTGGGGCCTTTCCTGCGTCGGTGCCCACGTCGGCGGTTCTTGCCGGCCCCCGCGCCGGCCTGGGCGGGCTGATTCCCGCCGGGCGCCGCGGCGCCGGCGGGCTGTCGGATCTGATCCGCTTCGTCCAGGGCTGCCGCTTCGCGCAAGTCCGCGCCGTCAAGGTCCGTGTCATCGTCGGTGGCGTCATCGTCGGCGCCGGCGCCCACGGCGGCGAGGTCCTCGGAGAAATCGCCCATCGCCTGCTCGCGGCGGGTTTCGGCCTCGGCTTCGACGGCTGCGCCGAGGCGTTCGCGTTTGCGAAGTATAGGCCGCTCGATCCGGCGGGTCGGCTGTGGGGCGGGGGCGTCGGATGTCGGCGGGGCCTCGATGTTCCTCTCGACGATATCCTCGTTCGCCACGGCCTGGAAAGTGGAGTCCGCCAACTGGATCTTCACAAGCTGCGTGATGATCTGCGCGTCTAAAACGCGCCCGACCACTCCGCCGGCGGTGCGAACCCACGTGTTCTTGCGGGGCAGTTGCTTGCGCAACTGCTCGTAGGTGGCGTCCTCGTAGCGCAGGCAGCACATTAGTCGGCCGCACCGGCCGGAGATCTTCGACGGGTCCAGCGTGGCCTTCTGTGTCTTGGCCATTCGCATCGACACGGGGCGCAGGTCCTTCATGAAGCTCTGGCAGCAGCACTGCTGGCCGCAGCGTTCGTAGTCGGCGACCAGCCTGGCCTCGTCGCGCGCGCCGACCTGCCGCATCTCGATCCGCGTGCGGTACTGGCAAGCCAGCATGCGCACCATCTCGCGGAAGTCAACGCGGTGCTCGGCGGCGAAGTAGAACACGAGGCTCTCGCCGCCCAGCAGGTGCTCGACGGCGATGAGCCTCATGTCCAGGCTGAGGTCGCGGATTATCTGGCGGCAATACGCGGTGGCTTCCTTGGCGGACTGTTCGAGGTGCCGGTAGTCGATCACGTCCTGGGGGTTTGCCAGGCGCAGCACGCGCCCGTCGCGCCTGAATGGGTAGTCAGCCCCGTTGTCGCGGATGAACTGCTTGAGCTGGTCGCTTGTCAGGTGGAGGCGGTCGCACTCGGCGCAGATCGGCACGACGACCTCGCCGAGCTCGACGCCGCGCTCGGAGCGGATGACGACCTTGGTGCCTCGCGGAATCGGGGTTTCGCAGTTGTGCCGGAACTCGCCGATGCTTCGCATCGCGCCGTATCGCACGACCGCGGTCGGCCTGGGCGGGCGCGACAGGTCGGCCGGGGCGGCCTCGGGGCCGTCCTTCTCGGCCTGGGCGTCGGGCTCGGCCTGGACGTCCGCCGTCGAGGCGGGCGCGTCGGCCGGAACGAAGGTCTCATCGACAAGGACCGTCTGACCTTCGTCGGCCTCGAACTGGCCGGTCTCGCTGCCGCCGCTGTCGGCTTCCGCGGCGGCGTCGGGGTCGGCGTCGGCGTTCAAGTCGGCGTCGGCGTTCAAATCGGTGTCGTCGCCGGGCGTTTCGGTTGGGGCGGCCTGGTTGGCCGGCGTGGCGGCGGCGTCAATGCCGTTTCCGCCCGGCAGTTGTGCCGCAACGGTGTCGAGCGGGGCGCTCTGACTAAGAGGCTGGGCATTGGGCGCAATGCCCTCAGGAGGGGTCGCTTGCGACATCCTCGGACTCCGATCCACATTCTGCCGCGGCGGCCCGCGGATTGAGTAATCGTTTTTCAGTTCCCGGCCCGTCACCGGGGTCCAGACGCCCAGAGGGCTTGCCCGCCTGGACCGGACTTGCCGGGCCCGGACGGCCTGTGGCCGCACCCGCGCGGTTCAGGCGGCAGCAGCCACGAGTAGATTATACCGCGGATCCGGTCGCGGGTGAAGGTTGTTTTTCGTTTGGTTGCAGTCAGGGGGGCAGAAGGGTTTCCCGGACGACGATGCCCCGAGCGTAGGAGTTGTTCGCGACCTCGTAGCGGGCTCGGTTGCGGAGCGTCTGACGGACAGCAGGGCTGGCGGCGGCGTCGGCCGAGAGGCCGTCGGCGTTGGCCCAGTGGCGCCGGTTGTCGGCGTTGGTCTGAGCCGAGTCGAACCTGCCTTCGACTGCGCTACGGCAGGCAGGCTTGGCGCGGACCACGAGCGTTCGGGCAACCGTGCCCGTCTGCTTCGACCGTCTTGTAAATGGCCACCAACCCATGTTCGTTACACCGTTCCTGGAGGGACGATCTTGACCCTGGTAAACGCCTTGGCCGGGTTGCGGGAGAACGCCCGCTTGCCCGCCACGTACTTGTCCGCGGCGATCTGATCCTGCAGCGGCTGCTGCTGGACGCTCACGCCGTCGGCACTGACCTGCTTGGGCCCCGTCGCGTTCTGCTCGATCACGTTGTCCAGATCTTCCGCCATGCTTCACCTCAATCGCGGGAGCCGGATTCGAACCGGCGACCTGGTGGGTATGGGCCACCCGAGCTGCCGCTGCTCCATCCCGCTGTCTGACAACCATCGCACGCGAGCAAAAAGAAGAGGCCGCTCGGGTGTTCGGCCCCGAACGGCCTCGTATCTTTTCGCAGCGCCCCGGGGATCAGCCGGTGCGTAGCGCGTTCTGGTTGTCTGACTCGAATCTACAAGGCGGGAATGTGTCTACAAAGCGGATTCCGGCGGCGAAGGCGGATCGTTACACGGGTGGACATTCGACGGCCGCGCATGCAAGCGGGCGGCCCGGAAAGAGCCGCCTGCGTGCGTGAGTTTGTCTCGTTATAGGTTGCGGCCGTCCACTTCACTGACTGATATGAAATTTGATTTAGCGGCTACCCATCGGGCCGGCAGGTGGCTGTGCCCGGGGGCGGGGGG
>CAYOBS010000093.1:0-11299 GCA_964402305.1 uncultured Planctomycetaceae bacterium
ATGGCCTCATAGGCATCGGCCACGCAGAGAATGCGGGCCAAAAAGGGGATGGCCTCTCCTTTGAGCCCGTCCGGATACCCGGTTCCGTCAATCCGTTCATGATGATGCCTGACGATGGGCAGAAGCTTCCGCAACGGCTTGATGGGCTTCAATATCTCCTCCCCCTTGGCCGGATGGAGCTTGATGATGGCGAATTCTTCGGGAGTCAAGGGGCCGGGCTTGTCCAGCAAGGTTTGGTAGGTCCCCAGCTTCCCGATGTCGTGAAGATAGCCGGCGATCCTCAGCGTTTCCATCTCCCGAATATCCAGCCCCAGTTCTTGCCCGGGATGATTCGCCAGATCAGGTACACGCAGAGGACCATCGTCGCGGCGCACAGCAGGGCAGGCCCGTAGCATTTCCCGACGTACTCCAACGGCGATATATGAAATACGCGCATGAAATAGCCCGGCATGACAATCGCGTTTCGCACGACCATGACGACCGCATAGGCCATCGCAAAACCCGTCAGGCCCATGTTCAGCCAGCCGCTCAGAAGCAGGGCTATGGCAATGTTGGCCACACCTCCTATGAAATCAATGATCAGGATCGTGCGAACGCGTCCCATGCCGATGAGCATTTCCGTCCCGGCTGTGATAGCATGGGAGACCAGGTCAGCCAGCAGGATCGGCAGCATGAGCGTGGCGGCCTGGGCGTAACCCTTCCCCATCCAAACATCCATCAGGTTATAGCGGTAGAAACACAGGAAGGTCAGGGGCGCGATACCCGCCAGGATCCCGTACTTGGTGGTTCGGATGAACATCATCGAGAGGGCCCGCTCATCGCCCGAGACGTGGGCGCGGGCAGCGGCAGGGGAGATAACCGAAGTGATGGCTTTGAGGACGTTGCGCAGGGCAAGCGACCAGGTAACGGCAAGGCTGAACATTGTCACCGCCGTCGGGCCAATGGTCTTCCCGATGAGAAAGTAGTCGGCCTGGATGTAGAGCATCAGTGCCATGCTGGCCAGCGTGACGGCGACGCCATAAACCAGCATTTTTTTGAGGATGGCCCAGTTCACTGATCGGATCGAAAGCCGGCCGTCGCGGAAGATGCACAAGGCCAACACGCACACGATCGCCGTTTGCAGCGTAACTGCACCGGAACTGGAGGCGGCATAGGCAATGACGTTTCCCGGGAAAACCAGCAGCAGGCTGTACACCATGCCAAATCGCAGCAGGAATCCTCCAGTCTGCAACACGGCGTGCAGCACGAATCGTTCCCGGCCGATGAAAGAGACATGGCCGAAGTACAGGGGGATGTTCACCGCTGCCAGAATCCCCATGACGAGGATGACAGCTTGAACCGTCTGGCGCGACATTCGCGCCGGCCAAGACACCAGAAGCTCCGGCGCCCGGACGAGCAGCGCTACCGCCAGCAGCGCGATTGCGCCACAGACCACCAGGAAAGCCATGCCCGAACTCATCACTCGGCTTAGTTCGGTGCTGTCTTTGCGTTCGATCGCCACCGCGACGAAACGCGACAGCGCCTGCGGCATGCCAATCTGGAGCAGAGCAAGGAAGCCCAGAATACTGCCAATGACAACCACGACGCCGTAGCTGTCGTCGCCGACCTGGTGGATCACAAAGGGCGGAAGGATCAGCCCGATGGCCATCAGGACCAGCGTCTGGCAAAACACCGCAGCACTATTGATGATGAGTCGGTGGCTTTCTCGCATTGTGGGGCCGCGGCACTGCCATTGAACGATGTTAAGTGAAGGCTGGCGAGGCATCATACATAACGTATTCGGGCTGCCTGCCTTCCATGTACTCCGGCTTTGTCAGGACGCCAAGGGCTCCTCCAAACAGAGACCAGTGCCAGTATCCCACGGGGGCATTTCCCGAGTAGGCATTCAAGATGAAGAAATGCCCATAAAGCAAAGGGATGCTGCTGGCCAGTACCACAAACGCCGTGGCGACGTAGATACGACTAACCGGGTCGGTCAGGAACCTGTACCGGCGGAAGCGAACCAGGAGCATCAGCAGGAAAGCGATATAGGACAGGAGCAATGGCAGGCCTCCGATCTGCCAGATGTTTAGCAGTTCGTGGTCTCCGTACTTGACGAAGATGGTTCCCGTTCGGGTCTCGGTACCGTGGCCGAGGCCGAAGAAAAGCATGAGGGGGTTATCCTTGAGATTCTGGACCGCCAAACTCATGCCATATACATCACGCGATTTGACAAGCGCAATAATGGAGGAGAGGGACTCAAACCCGGCGAACCGCTTGACGATCCACGCATCAAACTGTGCCGGGAAGACGACCTTTACAGCCACCAGGGCCAGGATGCCCACCAGCAGGAGGAAGCCCGTCGCCCTGAAGAAGGCGGCGAAGCGAGTGCCTGCCGGGAGACTCCGGACGAAGAATACCAGGCTCAGAAAAAAAGCAAAGGCGCCGATGGCCACACCCTGCCGGGTTCCGACCGCCAGCATCATTCCAAAAATGATGATCGTGATAACGGGGCCCAGGATCATGCCGGATCGTACCCGCAGTATCAGCATTGTGAGTGCGGCCACCACTCCAATACTATACGCGCCGACCGCACCACGATACAGGCCCATGAACCCGCCGCCGTAAGTCTGCCCCACCTGGTCTAGTCCCCGGATCTCGGCCCACATGTCAAGGTCAATCTTGGCAGCATATTGGACCAGGCCGCAAATCGCCACGGCGCCGAACATCAGGCACTGAAGGATGACGAATCGGTCAGGGCGTTCCTCCCATTGCATCTTCTTGGTCATGGCCCAGAATACCACCAGGTAGCCGATCTGCCGGAAAGTATTGGCGGCGACATAGTTCAGGCCGCGGTTGGCCTCCGGGAAGATCAAGTAACCCAGGAATGTCGACATGCCCGGAAGCAGGAACAGGATCGATATCGCGAGGAACATGAACCTCGCGGGGGATCGGGTGCAGTCCGGCCGGGCACGGAGTACGCCGAAGGCCCACTGGAACACGAAAAACACTACCACAAGGTCGGCGGAGAATATTAGTCCGGCAGCCCCCGGGCTCACTTTGAAAAGGGGGGTGGGAAGCGCCAATGCCATGGCAAGACAAGCGGTGCGCCAACGCAAACCGAGAAAGAGCCGACCGACACAAACCATCACCAGGAAGATGAGCGTTTGCAGCAGCAGGACTCTTATCCATAGTGAAGTCATACTTGTCTGGCCTCCTTACTCGTGGGGCAGGCCTTTCTTCCCCGAATCACTCCGCGGCGCAGATACGGTTCACGGTACTGCAGGTAATATCCCGGAGAGTAGGCTATCTCGAAGCCCAGCGTAGTCAGCAGGCTGACCAGTTGGGCTTGGTCGCCGCTCTTGTGGTAGCAGCAGATGGAAACTCGCGCGGTGCGGCTCTTTTGCAGTATCTCTTGGGCGCCTTGAAGCACTTCCGCCTCGCCGCCTTCTACGTCCGCCTGGAGGTAGTTTATCACCGGTTCCTTGTCCGCAAGATACCGGTCCAGCGAGGTCCACCCGCCGTCGTTCTTGTTGCCAAGAAACAGGGGGACAATGCTCATCTTGTCTTTCCATGGCGACAGGGTCAAGCCCAGGGGCTGTATCCATCGCCTGTCAGGCTCGAAGAGATACACCCGTTTCACTCGTTCAATGATGCTCAGGCAGAATATGCCATCCGACGCGCCAGCTAGGACCGCCACATCCCCCTCGTCGACGTTGAACGTGTCCGAGAGGTAAGCGTGCGGCGACTCGGGATGCGCCTCGCAGCAAGCAGTGGCAACGGCCGCTTGCACCTGTGCATCAGAGAAGTCCGCCGGGAAATGAACCTTGTTCTTTCCGATAACAACGAAGGGAAAAGGACACTCTCTCTCGCGGCGCACAGAGATGTCAGCGGGGCGAACGCAATCTGCGGCCGCGCTTAGCGGGTGGGTGCCCGGCTCAAGATCCAACCCGGGGTGGCACTCGATGTATTCCACGATCTTGCGGATTTCGGCGTCCTCCGTCTTCCTGTAATACGAAAGGACTAGCCCGCGAAGACGCCTCTTCTGCAAAGCGACGAGCATTGGGCGGATAGCCCGCACGCCCGGCAGGTGGGTGATCGTATTCACCAGGTTTATTAGAGTTCGCATGAGTTATCCAAGGTACCCGGTCGAAGCCGCATTTCGTTGGCCACCACTACCCAGGGCCTGGGGTATTTGGCCTGCTCTTCTTGATCTGCTCCGCCGCACCGCGACTGATGCCGGTACGTTTCCATGTTCCTTCTTGGGGAGAGACTCTCTCTCACCGCGCCGTCGGCAGTTATCCGCTATCCTTGTGCGCATGCCACCATTTGATCGTCCGCCACGAGGGCGACAACTCCATATTCATCGGCGTTTTAGGCCGGGCTCTGGAGCCGAACGCCGCGTGCAGCCGGTGGCCGACAAATCGATCCTACCCGAAAGCCCCGCCCGGACCCAAGACCATTTCTGCCGGCCGACAGGAGAGTTCCTGTGCTTGCGGTCCGGCGGAGGCTGCCGTGGACTGCTACGAGCATGAGGCAGGCGAAGTTCTCACAAAAGGACTGCCGGGAAAAGGTCTGGCAAGGATGCCGGGAAACGGTCCGGCCGGTTGGGCATGGCAAGGCCGCGGATTGGGCATCGGCGGCGCCTTCCTCCAAAAGTTCCCGCCGAACCCGATGCAACGCCGCATCACCGGATAGCCTCAAGGGCCTTGCCCAGTTGCCGCACCACGCGGTCGACTTCGCCTTCGCTCAGGCTCGCGTGGAACGGCAGCGCGATCGTCCGGGCCGCGACGCGCTCGGTCACCGGGAACTGCCCCCGTCTGGTGCCGAGCAGCTCCATGATGTACGGCTGGGTGTGGACGGGCACGAAGTAGTTGTTGCAGCCGATCCCGGCCGCGTGGAGGCCGGCCAGCACGGCGTCGCGGTCGGCCTCGCTGAAGTCGTCGGCCAGGCGGATGACGTAGACGAACCAACTCGCCGTGTCCCTCTCGGCCATGGGCGGCAGATGCACAAGCCCCTCGCCGACAAGGCCCGCCAGGGCCTGGTCATACAGCCCGGCGGCGCGGCGCCGCTCGGCGAGGATCGCGTCCAGGCGCCGCATCTGCACCTCGCCCATCGCGGCGGAGACCTCGCTCATGCGGTAGTTGTAGCCCAGCCTCGCGTGAGAAAGCCACGCATCGGTGGCCCGGCCCTGGTTTCGCATCGAGCGGCACAGGTCGCGGATGTCCTGGCGGTCCGTCACGATCATCCCGCCCTCGCCGGTGGTGATCTGCTTGTTGGGGTAGAAGGCGAACACGCCGCAGTCGCCGAAGTTTCCGGCCGGGCGGCCCGCGAGCATCCCGCCGAGGGCCTCGCAGCAGTCCTCGATCATCGCCAGACCGCGCCGGCGGGCGATGGCCTCGTACTGGTCGAACCTGGCCGTGCTGCCGAACGCCTCGACCGGCAGAATGGCCCGCGTGCGGGCGGTGATGGCTGACTCGGCCGCGGCGGGATCCATGTTGTAGCTCGCGGGGTCGATGTCCACGAACACCGGCCTGGCGCGCTCGAAGAGCACGCAGTTGGCCGTCGCGATGAAGGTGAATGGCGTCGTGACGACCTCGTCGCCCTCGCCGAGGCCCAGCGAGCGGACGCACAGGTGCAGCCCGCTGGTGCCGCTGTTGACGCCTATGCCGTACTTCCGGCCGGCACGGGCGGCGCAGGCGGCCTCGAACGCCTCGATACGCGGGCCGATGCTAAGGCGGTTCGTGCGAAGGACCGCCACAACGGCCTGGATTTCAGCGTCGGTAATGTTGGGGTGGGACAGCGGAATCGGATTGTCGGTCACGGTTTTTTCCTGAATGTGTCGGCGGCTTACAAAATCGCGTCCGGCCTGTCGGAAACAACGCACAACTCCTGTCGCATACACTCATCGGCTCGAACCTCCGCAAAGTGTACATTATAACCCAGCCGCCGCCAAGCGCCTACTTCCTCGGCGCTCGCGGACCTTCGTTTGGGCCGGTGTGTACGATGACCTCGAAGTCCGTGGCCTTGATCTTCCCCAGGTCTTCCAGGCCCCTGATCCGCCCGTCGGGGGCGATGGAGATACGCCAGTCTCCGCCGTTGTCGGCGTTGATCATGCCATACTTCTTCAGGCCCTTGCAGATGGCCTGGGCGTGGGGCGAAAGCCCTGAAATGTCCACATTGGCCTTGAGCCGGAACCGTTCACCCATCCGGGGCAGATTTCGGTCGGTCTTGCTGCTGGCCTTGTGCGTCGCCGGGTACGCGTACGCCGCCCGCGTGTGATGCACCGTGAACCGAATGGCGTGCGGGACTTCCCCGCCGGCAACGTCCCCGTACCGGACGATCAGGGGGAAAACGGGCAGGCCGGCGGCGTCGGAACTGGTCCAACCGTCGGGGCGCAGGGCGTTGGTCTTGATGTCGAAGGTGGCCTCGTTGGAGGCCTGCCAGCCCAGGGGCGTTCTGCGGGCCTGCCAGAACTCCAGCAGCAGGCCGCGGGATGGGTCCAGGACAATCACGTGCCGGTCCCCGTTCTCGACCTTGGCCTGCTTGACCGCCAGCGGCTCTTTTCCCGCCGGGTTACAGTCCTCGATGGGAGCGTTGTCGGGAACAGGGTAGGGGCCCGGGTCCGACTCATCCGCATAGGCCGTGAGTTTCACCTCCACCAGCCTCTGGTCGGGCGGCACGAGGATATAGGTCATGTCCAGGTTGCAGGCCAGAGTCTTACGGTCCTTCATCGTGGCGATCATCGCGTCGGAATTGGGCGCCACGGGCCGATGGCTGATGTCCTCGTTGAAGGGATTGTTGGCCGGAAAGACCTGCACGTGCTTCAACACGGCGTCGGCTTCGGGCGTGTTGAACATCAGCGGCTTGTCGAACCTGGGCATGTTCCTGAGCCTGGCCTGGTAAGCGGCGATAGTTCCGGCGGGGTCTGCGCCGGGGACTTTGGCGGGATTCGTCGCGGCCTTCTCGGCTTCGGACGGCGGGCGGGGCGTCCTTTCGGCCGCAAAGGCAACCATGGTCCCGGCCAAACCCATCACAGCCAACAACAGTAAAGGCCGCCTTTCGATCAGGATCATTCTCTTGCCAAGGTGCGGCTGGACGGTCGATATCTTTGTGCCCTGCATGAGACATCTCCTTGCCAGTTGACGGTTGGCCATGGAATTTGCATCTTACTGCCCTTGCCCATTGGTTGCCACCTCGTGTCCAAGTCCCCGCTCCACGATTTTGCTCCGCCCTTTACACTCGTGGTGGTTGTGGGCCAAGACTATATGGATTTACCGATTTTCGGGAACTTGCGGGCGTCTCGAGCGTCAATAGCTTATCGTCGATAGTTTATAGTTTGCGGTGCGCGTCGGGCAGGCGTCCGGCGCGGCAGCCGCGATGGGGCTGTTCGAACCGACGGAAGGAGACGAACTGTGAAGCGTCGAATCTTCTGTGTAGTGCCCGCCATGGCCCTGCTGTTGTCGCTGGCGCCCGCGGCCCGCGCCGATGCCCAGGCGGACCTGGCGGCCGGGAACCAGGCCCTGGCCGCCGGCGACCTGGACAAGGCATTGTCGCTGCTGACCGCCGCGGCCCAGGCGTTGCCCCAGAGCGTGGAGGCCCGGGCGGCGCTTGGCCAGGCGCAATTGCGGCTGGGAAAGCTGGACGACGCGATGAAGAGCTACCAGGACGTCTTAGAGCTTTCCCCGCAGCACGCCCAGGCCAGGCGCGTCGTGCAGGCCCTCAAGGGCGAGCGGGCGACCTTCGATCAAAAGCTGGCTTACGCCCGCGCGCTGATGGACCTCCAGGCGTATCCGGCGGCCCGCGGCGTCTTGGCCGCGATGCTCAACGAGGCGGCTGAGCCTTCCCAGCGGATGGCCGTCCGCCTGGCGATTGCCGAGTGCGCCCTGTGGGCAAACGCCCTGCCGGAATGCCAGGCCGAAGCGATGCGAGTTGTGAAGGAAACCGCCGACCCCGCCCAAGTTGCCCAGGCAAAGGTTATCGCCGCCCTGGGGATGCTGGCCACGGCCTGCAACTCCGGGTATTACCGCCCGCAGGCAGACCAGGCCGCCGCGCTCCTGAAGGACATGGGGCCGCTGCCCGCGCCGTGGAATGCCAGGCTCGAACTCGTCAATCTCTCCTTCGCGGCGGGCGTGGACCCTTCCAAGGCCGCGGAGGTGTCCGCGAAACTCGCCGGCCCCATTGCGAGCATCCCACCTGGACCGTTCCGCGATAACCTGCTCTCGCGGCTGACCCCGTACTACCTAGCGCAGGCCGCGCGCCGGCTGGAACGCGGCGACGAAGTCGGGGCGATGGCCATTCTCTGGCCGATGGTGAGCGAAGGCGGGCTGCCGGCCGCTGACGCTCCCCTCAAGCCGGTTGCGATCAAGGGCGGCTGGCTGACGAAGGACGCCGCCGGCCGGTCGCTGCGGATTCAGGCGGCCGACGCACTTGCTGCCGTCGCTCGCGCCGAGCAGGCCAGGGCGGGCCCAAAGGCCTCGCCGCTGGGCTATTGGCTTGCCGGCGTGGTCCTGCTGGACCTGGACCCTGCCCTCGATGCCGGGCCGAACGACCATCTGGCGGCGCTGGCCGGCGAACTCGCCAATGCAGGCAGGCCCACCGAGGGCCGCAAGGCGGGCGAGCCCCTCAGCCTCGCCGATGAGATGCAGCGAGAGTTCATCCTCAAGCTCGCCTTGCAAGTGATGGAGGTTCCTCGCAGGCAGGCGCTGATCGGCCTGATCGAAGGGCAGCTCGCGCGGTACGAGCAGGCCGGAGACGCCGAGACTGGGATCACGCGGTTCGTGACGATCCATGACCCAGCCGGTGCGGATGCCAATGCCCCCAGGACCGTCAAGGTGGACCTGGCCGCGCCCCTTGCCGCATGGGCAGGCCCGGCGCAGCAGCAGTTGTGCTCGCTGCTGGGGCAGGCCTGCCAGCGGCAGGGCGAGAAGCTCTTCCGCCAGGCGGCCTCGACGATGGACTCCGCCGCCAACACCACGGTCAACCGCTTCGACCAGGCGGCGATAATCCTCTATTCCCGCACCTCGCCTCGCATCGATGCCGCCATGCCCGCCGTCGCAATGGCCCAGCGGATCATGGAACGCGGCGATGCGGCCGGGGCGTTGGCCATTCTCTGGCCGATGGTCAGCGACGGCAACATCCCATCCGCCGACGCGATCCTCAAGCCCGTCGCGATCAAGGGCGGCTGGCTGACGAAGGACGCCGCCGGCCGGTCGCTGCGGATTCAGGCGGCCGACGCACTTGCTGCCGTCGCTCGCGCCGAGCAGGCCAGGGCGGGCCCAAAGGCCTCGCCGCTGGGCTATTGGCTTGCCGGCGTGGTCCTGCTGGACCTGGACCCTGCCCTCGATGCCGGGCCGAACGACCATCTGGCGGCGCTGGCCGGCGAACTCGCCAATGCAGGCAGGCCCACCGAGGGCCGCAAGGCGGGCGAGCCCCTCAGCCTCGCCGATGAGATGCAGCGAGAGTTCATCCTCAAGCTCGCCTTGCAAGTGATGGAGGTTCCTCGCAGGCAGGCGCTGATCGGCCTGATCGAAGGGCAGCTCGCGCGGTATGAGCAGGCCGGCGACGCCGAGACGGGGATCGGGCGGTTCGTGACGATCCATGCGATCGGGGGAAAGGTCGACCCGGCCGGTACGGCCGGCCTGGACCAACCGGCGGTGACGGTGGACCTGGCGGCGCCCCTTGCCGCATGGGCAGGCCCGGCGCGGCAGCAGTTGTGCTCGCTTCTGGGGCAGGCCTGCGAGCGGCTGGGGGAGAAGACCTTCGGCCAGGCGGCCGCGACGATGGACCTCGCCGCCAACACCGCGATCAACCGCTTCGACCAGGCGGCGATCATCCTCTATTCCCGCACCTCCCCGCACCACGAGGCGGGCAGCCCAGCCGTCGCGATGGCCCAGCGGATCATGGACCGCTACGCCGGCGCGTTGCGATGGGGGGCCGTCGAGGCGGCCTTGGCACTCTTCCACGCCGGCCAGGGCCAGGATGCCGTGTGGGCGATGGCCAATCTCAGGATTCGCCGCACGATCATCGAGGAGGACAAGCTGCTGGCCGCCCGCAAAGGCCTGCCGGAGAAGCTTCCAGCCTCGATGGCGGCGGCGCTGGCCGAGGCCCGGAATCTCATCCCGCCGGGCGCGGAGTCGGGCCAGCGGAGCCGGGCCATTGCGCTGGCCCAATCGCTCATCTCCCGTTACGAGGCCCTGGACCGCGCGGACCTTGCCGAGGCGGTCATCGTCGCGTTTGTCGGCCCAACGCCGGCGGGCCAAGGCCTCGCGCCTTTGGCCGACTGGGCGGCCTGGACTCGGGCGGAGCTTCTGGAGCACAAGGCCGCCGCCGCGCTCGCGCGCCTCAGCGAGCAGTTCGACGGCGGGACCAAGCTCAAGCTCCACGACCTGCACGCGCAGGAACTCAATCTCCTGGATGAGATCATCGTCGAGTATCCCCAGTCGCCGTATGTCCAGACTGCCGTGGGGCGGGTCCTCCAGATTTCCAACACCTACAGGGACCGCAAGGCCTGGGCGCCGGCCGAGGCCGTGCTGGCCGACTTCATCAAGGCGCATCCCAGGATCTCCATCAAGGAGCGGATGCGCTACGCCCTTGTCCAGGTGGCCTTGACCAAGGCGCAGACGGCCTTCGCCGACCGCAAGGACAAGGAAAATGTCAATGTCAAAAACCCTGAGAAACTTAGCCAGGAGTACGCCGCCGCCATCGACGCGCTGGCTGCGTTCCTGAAGGCCAGTCCCGACGGCGACTATGCCCCGGCCGTCGCGGGCGATCTCTTCGCCATCGCCCACACATACGGGCAGATGGGCGCCTGGGGCGTGGCTCGGACGGTGCTGGCCCGCTTTGCCGCGGCCGTGCCGGACTTCAAGGACCCGCAGCTCCTGAAGTTCCTCCAGGCGGCCACGTACCTGGGGGAGTTGGACCGCGGCCACGGCCTGGAGCTTCTCCGCCTGCCCGCCAAGCCCCGCCCGACGTCGACTGGGCGCGCGAGCGGCGCATCCGAATTGGGCCTTGCCAGCTTCGATGGCTGGCGGGCCAGGTCCGGGAGCGAGCGTGAAGTAGAAGGACTGGCCATTGCGTACGAGAATCCCTCGACGCCAGCGGCGCCCGCGAAGCCGCAGGCGGCAGGTTCCGGCGCCGCAACGGGCTCTGTCACCGAGGCGCCGCCCGCCGCGGCTCCTGCCCCTGACGAGACGGCCATGGATCGCTTGAATAGGGAAAAGAACGGCCCCGCGGGCGACACGGCCATTGCCGCTATCCGCGCCAGCGAGCAGGCCGGCACCCGACGCCTGGCCATGATGAGAGACCAGGCGGGGCAGGG
>CAYOBS010000094.1:0-4778 GCA_964402305.1 uncultured Planctomycetaceae bacterium
CCGCCACGTCGGCGTAGGGGGAGAACCTGCCCAGCGCGGCCGGCAGACGCAGCGAAAACGGGTCGCTGCCCGTGACCTGGCCCCAGGCCGGGCGCGCCCCTGCCCCGGCCAGGACCAGGCCCGCCAAGGCCGCCATTACGGACAAACCCGTGCAACCCCACCGCCTATTCCCTGAGTTGACAAGCGACACGATTCCGTTCTCCCAGAATTCGAGACACGACTGGAGCCACCCAAAACCGCCAAGCAGCACATGGTTCAACCGGGTAACGACGAACCGGCACATTCTAACGTGCCCCCAGGAATTGGCAACACGATAATAGGGACACACGATAACAGGGAAACCGGGGACAGTCACCAATGGCCCTAAGTTAAGGGCTAACTACTTGAAAATACACGAATAAGAACAGGCCTGCCTTGTCTATGAGTGTGGTGGTCTAATTCCATCACCCTTAGTACTACAACGCTACGAAGGCTGATCGATACAACGTGAGTCGTTTTACTGCGGTTGTTTGTGCTGTTGATACCGAGGGCCTTGTGGCCCGGCTGCGCACTGGATCGCCAGAAGCCAGACCGAGCCGGAACTTCCGGGCTGCAGAGCAACCCCCTATCTTCTATGATCACTTCCGCTGCCAGGCGCCGCGCGGGCCGAGCTGGGCTTCCATGCTCTCGACCAGGGCGATTCGCCGCGACTGGTTCCACGACGTGGCCGCGACGACCACGAACGTCACCGCCGCCAGCCCCCCAACGCCGGCATCGGCATATAACGCGTACCGTGCCGCCTCGCTCATCATGAAGACCCCCGTCGCCGCGGCCATGCGGAATATCGCGTAGCCGAACATGCCGATGGCGCCCAGGAACGTCAGCCACCACAGGCCGATCACCGGCAGGCGCAGGCCCTCGGGCCTTGTCAGGCCCACGGGGTCGCTGCCGGACCAGATATCCCGCATGATCACGAACGGCAGGTACAGGTTGGCCACCGGCGCCAGCCAGCACAGCGGCACGCGCGCGGGCTTGAAGTACGACGTGCCGCGCAGCGCCGGCAGGTTTCGCAGCGACAGCGCCGACCAGACGATCATCGCCGCCAGCGCCGCGGCGAGCGCCGCCCCGGCCGGCAGCCTGCTGCCCCGAAGCTCCGCCGGCGTGAACCGCATGTCCGCGTGGCCATTCAGCAGCGGCGGCGGGGTCCAGGCCTCGATCTGATCGAGGTCGTCCTCGATCCTCCGGCGAAGCTCCGGCAGCGCCATCGTCTCGGCCTTGGCCCGCGGGTCGGCGGGCGTGAAGATCACCACGGCCTGGGGTTGGCTGCTGAGTTCGTCGAGCCGCTCGGCGTAGCCGCGCAGGTGAGCGATCTTGCCGCCCCGGCCCTTAGTCAGGTGCTGGATGAGGAGGCTCCGCGTGTAGTTGTGCTCCGCGATCCTCTGCTCGTCCTGATCGAGAGCGCCGAGGCGGTCCGTCTCGGCCAGGTCCCGCTGAATGCTGAAGGCGGCGACGATGCCCAGGGCCATCAGCGACGACAGCGCGAAGGCAGTTGCCTTGGTTGGCGTGATGAAGACGCTCTCCTGAAGGGTCGCCTTAGCGCCGGCCTTCGTCGACGCGGGCCTGGGCGAGGAGCCGTCCGCTCCGCTCAGGCAGGCCAGCGAGCCCAGCGGGCCGCCCTTGCCGGCCCGATAGGACCGCAGCGCGGCAATCTCATCGTCCCCGGCCGGGGCAGACGCGGGCTGTGTGGATAACGCGGGGGCATCGGCGCCGGCGTGGCTCGTGCCGGCCGGTGAGTTGCCGTCGGCCCAAGGGCCGAGAGACTCGCCGGCACATGCGGCAGACATCCGGGCTTCGGAATCGATCACATCTGACATCTTTCACAGCGGTCCTCGACCGCGCGGGCACACCGGCTTGCCGGTCCCTGCCTCAAAGGCAAGCGTACGATACGTTCGGCCATCCGGCGCATACAAACGGCGCGGCAAGGACCCTTTTTCTGGCCCGCGCCGCGCCGTTATGCTTTGACGATCATTCCGCTTGGGCCGCCGCCATTGCCGCGGCCGTCAGCGGCGGATCAATACATGTCGTCCATTCCACCGCCGCCGCCGCCGGCGAGGGCTTTCTTCTTCTCGGGGATATCGCTGACAATCGCGTCGGTCGTCAGGAGCAGGCCGGCGACCGAGGCGGCGTTCTGGAGGGCCGTACGCTCGACCTTCATCGGCACGATCACTCCGGCCTTGACAAGGTCGCAGTACTTGCCGGCAAGGGCGTCGTAGCCGAAGTTGACGTCGTCGGACTCCATGACCTTGGCGGCGACGATGCTGCCGTCCAGGCCGGAGTTCTCGGCGATCTGCTTGATCGGCGAGACCAGGGCCCGGCGGACGATGTCAACGCCGGTCTTCTCGTCGCCGGTCGCCTTGACCTTGTCCAGGACCTTCATGGCCCTCAGCACGGCCACGCCGCCGCCGGGCAGGATGCCCTCCTGGACGGCCGCCCGGCAGGCGTGCAGGGCATCCTCGACGCGGCCCTTCTTCTCCTTCATCTCGACCTCGGTGGCGGCCCCGACGTTGATCTGTGCGACCCCGCCGGCCAGCTTGGCAAGACGCTCCTCGAGCTTCTCGCGGTCGTAATCGCTCGTGGTCTGCTCGATCTGATTCTTGATCATGTCGATGCGGCCCTTGATGTCCGCGGTGGCCCCGGCGCCCTCGATGATCGTCGTGGTGTCCTTGTCGGCACGGACACGCTTGGCCTGGCCGAGGTCGGCCATCTCGATGTTCTCCAGGTTGATGCCCATGTCTTCCATGATCGCCTTGCCGCCGGTGAGGATCGCGACGTCGCGCAGCAGGTCCTTCCGCCGGTCGCCGAAGCCGGGGGCCTTGACGGCCAGGCACTGGAGCGTGCCGCGGAGTTTGTTGACCACCAGGGTCGCCAGGGCCTCGCCCTCGATGTCCTCGGCGATGATTACCAAAGGCCGGCCGCTCTGTGAAACCTTCTCCAGCAGCGGGACCAGTTCCTTGATCGCGGAGATCTTCTTTTCGTGGATGAGGATCAGGGGCTTCTCGTAGTCGACCTCCATCGTCTCGACCTTGTTGATGAAGTGCGGCGAGATGTAGCCGCGGTCGAACTGCATCCCCTCGACGAGGTCCACGAACGTGTCCAGGCCCTTGCCTTCCTCGACGGTGATGACGCCGTCCTTGCCGACCTTGTCCATGGCCTCGGCAATCATCTTGCCGATCTCGGCGTCCTGGTTGGCCGCGCACGTGCCGACCTGGGCGATCTCCTTGGTGCTCTTGACCGGCTTGGCCATCTTGCCCAACTCTGCCACGACGGCGGCAACCGCCATCTCGATGCCGCGCTTGAGCGCCATCGCATTGGCGCCGGCGGTAACGTTCTTGAGGCCCTCCTCGAAGATGGCCTCGGCGTAGATGGTGGCCGTGGTCGTGCCGTCGCCCGCCACGTTGGAAGTCTTGCTGGCGACCTCCTTGACCATCTGGGCGCCCATGTTCTCGTTGGCGTCCTCGAGCTCGATCTCCTTGGCTACCGTCACGCCGTCCTTGGTGACCATCGGCGCGCCAAAGGACTTCTCGATGACCACGACCCGCCCGGTCGGGCCAAGCGTTGCCTTGACGGCCTTTGCCAACTGCCTGATGCCGCGACGAATCCCTTCGCGGGCCTCGACGTCGAATACGATCTTCTTCTTAGCCATTGCTTAGTGCTCCTATTTTCGGTCTTTCTGAGTTCACGGCATGTCCCCGCCCTTGAACAGCAGCAGGATCCATCGCCTAAATTGGGGGTAACTTTCAAAGGGAATTCGGACTCCCTTTGACTTCTCGTATCTAGCGACGATGTTCTCGAAAAGGGCTTGGTTCGCAGCCACGTCATCACGTCCGGGGAAATGGTTGCATCCAGCCGCCGATGCCTCTTGGCGGACTTGGGCAAAGATGTCTTTGAGTGCCGCCTCGTCGACAGCAAACTCCCTGAACCAGTCAGGGCCTACTCCGAGAAAATTGCCGGACGCTCTTCCCATGTTCAGTCCAGTATCGCCAGGATGTCCGTCTCGTCTATCAGCAGGTATTCCTCGACGCCAAGCTTCACCTCGGTGCCGCCGTAGCTCGAGAAAAGAACCTTGTCGCCCTTCTTGACCTGGAACTTCGCCCGCGTGCCGTCCTTGAGCATCCGCCCGTCGCCGACCGCCAGGACCGTGCCGCGCTGCGGCTTTTCCTTGGCCGTGTCCGGCAGCACGATGCCGCCTCGCGTGACCTGCTCAGCTTCCAGACGCTTTACCAGAACCTTCTCGCCCAACGGACGAATCTTCAGTGCAGCTTTGGCCATCTCTTGTGCTCCTTCTTGCTTGCCTGTGTATCTTTGCCTAATGCCCAATGTTCAATGCTCAATGCTCAAATGCTAAATGCCAAATGCCACGAATGCCAACAATGCCAAATGCTCAATGCCAAGTTCCTGGTTCCGCTTTTTGTTGTTGTTCCGGGTTCCGGGTTCCGGGTTCCGGGTTCCGCTTTTTGTTGTTGTTCCGGGTTCCGGGTTCCTGGTTCCGGGTTCCTGGTTCCTGGTTCCTGGTTCCGCTTTTTTGCTGTTGTTCCGGGTTCCTGGTTCCTGGTTCCGCTTTTTTGCTGTTGTTCCGGGTTCCGGGTTCCTGGTTCCTGGTTCCGCTTTTTGCTGTTGTTCCGGGTTCCGGGTTCCTGGTTCCGGGTTCCTGGTTCCGCTTTTTGCTGTTGTTCCGGGTTCCTGGTTCCTGGTTCCGCTTTTTGCTGTTGTTCCTGGTTCCGGGTTCCTGGTTCCGGGTT
>CAYOBS010000094.1:4878-11256 GCA_964402305.1 uncultured Planctomycetaceae bacterium
CCTGGTTCCTGGTTCCGCTTTTTGTTGTTGTTCCGGGTTCCGGGTTCCTGGTTCCGCTTTTTGTTGTTGTTCCGGGTTCCTGGTTCCTGGTTCCGCTTTTTGTTGTTGTTCCGGGTTCCGGGTTCCTGGTTCCACTTTTTGTTGTTGTTCCGGGTTCCGGGTTTCGGGTTCCAGATTCCGCTTTTTGCTTTTCCCGGCTACCCTGCTTCGCTGAAGCTACGCAGGGCTGCGCCGGCTACTGGCCACCATCTGTTTCTCGTCGCAGCATCTCGTCCATGCGGCACATCATCCGGGCGATCTGCCGGAGGAGTTCTTCCAGTTCCAGCGGGCGGGTGACCACGCTGAAGGCCGTCAATCTAAGGGCGTCCTCCAGCCAGTGCCTATCCCGCCGGCCGGTAACCACCACCACCGGCAGCGTGCGGTTAACCCGCCGAATCATCCGAAGCAACTGTAGCGCGTCGAGTCGCCATTGTGCGGCGTCGTCAAGCACGGCCGCGTCGGCCTCGCCGCTGCCGACGATGTCCAGCAGTTCCCTGTCGTTGCTCACGGGCCTGGGAACAAGGTAGTTGGCGCCCACGATCTGGTGCAGGGCCGGCAGCCAGGTCTCGGCCTCGCCGGTCACCACCAGGTTAAACGGCATCCGATTTCCGTCCCGCGTAAGCACCATGTCCGCAACTCGCCGGAGAATACGCCCATCCCTCCGCGACCCAAACCACGGGAAAGGCGTAATACTTCCAACTAACAGGATGCAACCAAGGTGCCATGGAACACAAGACTTTTTACTACAAGCCGTTATCTATTCAGACGTCCCCGCGGCATCCCCCTTTTTCCTGCCGTAATCGCCCCGCCGCCGCCGGCGGACTGCTCAATTGGCAGACGGCGGGGGAAGGCTTCCGCCTTAATGCTGAATGCTGAATGCTGAATGCAAAAGTGAAGAACAAAGAAAGAAGTTGTTTCCGCCTTCCGCCTTCCGCCTTCTGCCTTCCGACTTCTGCCTTCTGCCTTCCGACTTCTGCCTTCCACCTTCCGCCTTCCGCCTTCTGACTTCCGCCTTCTGCCTTCTGACTTCCGCCTTCTGCCTTCTGCCTTCCGACTTCTGCCTTCTTCACCGTACCGCGGCGGTCGGGCGCATGTGGCGGCGGAAGAAATCCATGGCATTCTCGGGCACGCGTGCATGGCCGATGCCGGGGATGACCTTCGTCTCGACCTGGAAGCCCTTGGACCGCAGGTACCGCACGGCCGCGTCGGACTGGGCGGCGATCGCACCGGGGTCACCCTCGCCGACGTAGACCATCACGCTCTGGCCGAGGGCCTCGGGTAGTGGATACCAGCCGTCGAGGTTGTGCTCGCTGAAGTTGCAGCTCCGCGCCACCACGCAGGAGAAGATGCCCGGGTTGCGCAGGCCCACCCAGTACATTGGAAATCCCCCGCCGGAAAAGCCGGTGATCATGATATTCGAGCGGTCGATGCTGTAGCGATAGCCCAGCAGGCTAAGTATGCTCAGGATAAAGTGCTCATCGTCGAGCATTCCGACGACGGGCCCGTCGCCGAAGATCCCGTCGGTGGCGGTCAACTCCGGCGCCACGATTATGCACCCGTTCTGCTCGCCAAGCATCTTCCACTCGCGGATATGGTGCTCGGCCACGTCGTAAGGCGGCGTGCCGTGGCAGGTGACGATCACCGGCCAGGGCCGGCTGTGGGTATAGTTGCTGGGCACGTAGATCCAGTACGCCCGCCCGCTGACGGGGTCGATCTCCCGCCGCTGGAGTACGGGCGTGTCCTGACGCTGCGGGACAGCGCAGCCGCCGGCCAGCAGGACTGCCGCCGCCAATGTAACGTAGATGCGTGCCATATTTTTCTCCCCGCCCGCCATGGGCCGGAGCATCCCAGAAATTCCACAAGCAATCATGATACCAACTGCCCGCCGCCCGGAAAAGCCCTATTCGCCGCCCGCGGACCGCTACGGAACCCGAGCATAGATCCTATAGGTCCTATGGGTCTTATAAGACCTATGGACTACCCAATGCGGAGCTTGGCTACTGGCTGCCCTGCTCGCTGAAGCGAGCAGGCCTCTGGGACAGTGCTCGTGTCGCCGCCCTTTCGCGCTGGTGCGCTCTGATTCCACGCTCGCCTCCGCGCGCCGCACGACACCGCCGAGGCGCGCGCAGGCGCGCGCAGGGGCGCCGAAGCGAGCGAATCAACGGAACAACAGAAATTTTTATCGCGACGTCGTCGCGCTCATCGTGACCGCCGGCGACAATTTTCGCGCGCGGCGACGC
This sequence comes from uncultured Planctomycetaceae bacterium, assembly GCA_964402305.1. Taxonomy (GTDB): domain Bacteria; phylum Planctomycetota; class Phycisphaerae; order SM23-33; family SM23-33; genus JAUWQU01. The sequence continues at coordinate 7,158 of CAYOBS010000094.1, forward strand.
GGCTTGAAACGGCGCATAGGCCGCGCCTGCCAGGCCGCGATTGCCGGCACACGCGGATTGGCCGGAATGGGCTTGCAGCCAATGTTTACAGGGTGTTTGTAATGGACCGCGTATCGACATATATGCATGTTAGTCTACTTATTCAGCGCTGTCCGCGCCGCGCTCGGCACGCGCCTGGCTCGCGCCGAGCGTCGCTTGCCCGCAAAGAAACATTCACCTCGACGCGAGAAAAGTGTCGAGAAATCCTGCATTGCTCTTGCATGAACAAGTTCATAGAGAGTAAAAAGACGTCAATGTTCGTTCTTCAGTTTCTTGCACTTGCTCAACTCCATGGAAGGAGGTGATAGCGAATGGCAAAGAAAGCAGCGAAGAAGGCGGCAAAGAAGACCGTGAAGAAGGCGGCCAAGAAGGTCGTCAAGAAGGCCAAGAAGACAGCCAAGAAGAAATAAGCCGCACTGTCGCCGGGGTTCTCCCGGCGGCCTCTCCGCCCCGGCCCGGCGGGGAAACCCGACGTTCGCGGCGGGTGCCAATGCCACGGAGGCACCCGCCGCTGTTTTTTTGCGCACTTGAACCGGACCGCGCCCGCTCTACAATACCTCTCGTGCATACCATCGCTGTCAGCAACCAGAAGGGCGGCGTCGGAAAGACGACGACGGTGGCCAACCTCGGCGCCGCGATCGCCGCGCGCGGCTGCGACGTCTGCCTGATCGACCTGGACCCCCAGGCGCACCTGACGCTCCATTTCGACATCGAGCCGGGGCCCAAAACCGCGAGCGTGTACGACATCCTGTCCGGCAAGGCCGGCTTCGGCGAAGCCTGCGTGAAGGTCGACGAACATCTGACCGTGGTCCCCGCCGTCACCGACCTGGCCGCGGCGGAGGTCGAGCTCGCCGGAACCGTCGGACGAGAGCAGATATTACGGGACAGCATGGAGGCACAGCCCCAGGCGTTCCAACTCGTCATGATCGACTGCCCGCCGAGTCTCGGCCTGCTCACTCTCAACGCCCTGGCCGCCGCCGACGAGGTGTTCATACCCCTCCAGCCGCACTTCCTGGCCCTCCAGGGGCTCGGCAAGCTGCTGGAAACTGTTTCCCTCGTCCAGCGACGGATAAACCCGACCTTGCGGGTCGGCGGCGTCGTGCTGTGCCTGTACGAAACCGCCACCAGACTGGCAGCGGAGGTCGTCGCCGACCTGTCGGGCTTCCTCGAGGCCAACCGAGGCGGAAAGTGCCCGTGGGCCGATGCCCACATCTTCCGCAGCGTCATACGCCGCAACGTCAAGCTCGCCGAGTGCCCATCGCACGGCATGACGATCTTCCAGTACGACGCGTCGTGCAATGGCGCGGCCGACTACAATGCCCTGGCCGACGAGTTCGCCGGGATCTACCCGCAACTGGTGCCGCCGGAGCCGCCGAAGAAGTCCCGCCCCCAGCCGGCGCCAAAGGCCCCCGCCGCGCCGGGGCCAGCCCAGCCCAACGCCGCAATGGCGCCGACCATCGTGCCGCCACGCGCCTGGATCGCCCACTCATGAACCATCCTCCAGCCAAGGCCGCCAGGTCCGTCCGCTGCACGCTGCTGGCCGCGTGCGTGCTGGCATGGGTAGGGGCATTCGTCGCCACGCACCTGCCGCCCAAATACGTGTCGGGCCTGCCCACCAGTGACACGGTTGCCCACGCCATCGGCTACGGCGGGCTGACAACGCTGCTGGTGCTGTCGCTTGCATCCCTTGGCCGGCCACGGGGTACTCGCATACTGCTGGCAATGGGAATCCTGCTGGCCTACGGCGCGCTGGACGAACTGACCCAGCCGGCGTTCCTTCGCACCGCGTCGTTCTCCGACTGGCTGGCCGATGCCGCGGGCACGTCAATCGCCGTGGCCTTCTGGGAAACTTTCCTGGCGGTGCTTTCCTCGGCCCGCAAGCGGAGCTACTCGGCCCGCGAGCGAAGCCACCCGGCCCGCTCGCGGATAAATGACAAATAAGGCCCGATGCCCCCCCGAACATCGGGCCTTGTTATTGCGGTCATATTGCCGACACCCTCTTATCCGCCCGCGCAGAGCACTACCGCTCTAATCATCGCACCCGCCCGCCGTGCCGAACCGGCGCCGGCAGGCGGATGCGTTCAGCCGTTTGGTGGGCGATGCGCTATTCGTCCGTGCTGATGTACTTGAACCGCCCGCCATTGGACGCGGCGATCGCCTTGAGGACCTTCACGGCCGTCTCGTCGGTCGAGTGCAGCAGCACGGTGTGGATGTAGACCTTCGGGCCCTTGTTGTTGTCGGCCAGCCATTGCAGCACCGCCTCGTTGCCGGCGATCATCCGCCCGTCGGCGGCGCGGTACTGGCTGCCGCCGGACAGGCCGCTGAAGTCGCCGTCGCTGACGAGGTAGATCAGCTTGCTCTCATTTGCCGGCCTGGTCCCAAGAACCGCGAAGGCCCGTTGCAGGGCCACCAGGGCGGTCGTCGTGCCGGAGGCTGTCTGCTCCTTGAGGAAGTCCCAGGCCACCTGTTTGTTGCCATCTGTGGCGTTGACAAGCCCGCGGCGCGGGCCCTCGATCGTCTTGCCGTCGCCGAACAGCACGACGTGGAACATCTGCTCGGGCACCAGCCGGCTTATGCACCGGCCCATCTCGCCCTTGACCTCCTGGAAGGTCTTGGCCATCGAGCCGCTGCGGTCGACTACGAATACAATGTTCCTGGCCCCGCCACGCTCGTATGGGCGCGGTTCCAGGCCGTAAAGGCCGCCACCGGGCCTCTTGCCGTCTCGCAGGTCGGCGCCCCTGACCGAATGGCCCACTCCCGGATCGGCGAGAACAACCACGCTGTCGCTGAGCCCTGGGCTGATAGTCGGGTCGCGCCACGGAAAAGTGGGCTTGGCGACTGGCCGTCTCTGCGCGGCGGCCTGGCTGCTGCCGCCGGGGTCCTTGAACTTTCCCACCGGCCCTTCAGGCGGCGGGTCCACGATGGCCCCCGCCCTTGTGTCCCGCTGGGCTGGCGGCGCGGCGATCATCACGATGAACAGCATGATCAGGAAGACCCCCACGTGCATTATAGCGCTGATGACCCACGGCATGCCCGCGCCGATGGCCGCCAGGGCGACCAGGCTTGCCCGCTCGCTCTCGTCCCTGACGGCGATCGGGACGGGCGGGGCATCGGCGTTGGGCGGAACGTTGGGATGGGGCAACTGCCCCAGCAAGGCCGGCACCTTCGTCCAGCCCTGGCAGTTGGGGCAGCGGATTCTGCCGCCCGGATCGGCCTCGATCTTGAGCATCTTGCCGCACCTGTTGCATCGAAAGTCAAGTTTCATGGCTGCGTTCTCCTGTTTTTTCGGTTCTCAAGGACAGTCCGCAATGACTCTCAGGCATAATGCCGCCCGGCCTGGGCGGTCAGGGAGGCGCGCGGTCGGGCATGGCGGGGTCCAAGGAGCAGCCGCGGCGCCGCGCGCGGCGGCGCGGAAGCCCGACGGGGCCATACCGGCTGCCGCGCGCGGACTTTGCCGGGCAGCGGACCAGACAGGGAATTACATTGCCCCACGGGGCAATCGCGCCTCGCATCGCTCTGACGTTTCGTGCCGCCATGCTCAGGACTCCGCGGGCATACTTGGCCAGCCGCCGGGAGCGGACCTGGCGTCGCGGGCGCGGTGCGGGCGCGGACCTGCCGGGCAGGATCGCCCGCATGGCGTCGGGGCGGTGCGGATGTCAGCAAGTGCGGGGTCAACTACCGCCCATGCGACGCTTCCGATCGGCGGATTTCCAGCCATTTTCAGCCATTTTCAACAAAAAACGCCAAACAGCCTCGATGGAAAACCGCACACAACTGGCATGACGGGCCTGGGCAAGCCTCGCGGCCGCCCGAGGTGGGCCCGCTTGGGCAGGCCTGAAGGCCCGCCCGGAGAGCTACTTCTTCCGATGCGACTTACTTAACCGGCAGCCCGCAAGAACAGGCCGCCAGAACGTGTCATTCATCTCTGATTCAATACTAGACATGAGGTCCGGTCCGGACAAGGGGGGTTATTGCGGAAAAGCGGAAAATGTAAAAAAACCTTCAGACGGTGGCATGCGCCCGGCTGTGAACGTGCAATTCGCCACGGACACGGATAGCC
>CAYOBS010000095.1:0-11083 GCA_964402305.1 uncultured Planctomycetaceae bacterium
CTCTGCCGATGGGAAGGGGGTTTGGGGGGAGTGGGGCCGTAGTTCGCTCATCTTGATACTCCTGCACACCGTAGATCGAAGGTCCAGCCACCGTTTTGCGCCGTTTTCTGAGCGTTCCCGGCCGGGCTGGCGCTCGCGTCCTGGAATCCCGACCAGAAAGCCGATATGCGCATTATATCCCCGTTGTCGGCATTGTCTAGTGCCGAAAGCACAGGGGTTTGGGCAGGGTGCGACAAGATTTCCTGCCAGGAAATGTTGTCGCACACGAAACCCCCAGGATTCGTTTGCCGAAAAGCGAAGGCAGGATACGATGGTGGAAGTGGCTGGCGACGATCGCCGGCGGACTGGCAAATGGACCGGCAAAAGATGAATGTAGGTCAAGATACTACGGACTCCAAGGAGACGCCCCTTGACTCAAGCATGTAGATCCCGCCTGAGAGACCTGGCCGGCAAATACGCCCAAATCGCCCTCGGCGACGTCATGGCCCAGCGCAGAGAGAAATGGCGGCTGCACAACGGTCTGCGAGCCAGGACCTTCCCCTTCCACATCGAGGACAACGGCAGCTATCTTCGCGACCTGTGCCCGCCGTTGACCTGCGAGGACCCCATCTGCCGCGACTGGGAGGCCAGGCTCGTTCGGGCCCTGGTCTCGTATGAGGCCATCGACGACGACAGGATCGTCCCTGACCGGTTCGTCGTCAACCACGTCACCCCAGTCAGCAATTACTGCGATGAGCTCCAGTTCATCCGCGCCGAGGGCGGCGGGTTCGGCTACAAGACGAACAAGCCGATCCAGGATATCGACGCCGATTTCCACAAGCTCTCGAAACGCACGATCACGCTGGATCGGGACAATACCGAGCAGCGCCTGGCCGTCGCCCGCGAGATGTTCGAGGGGCTGCTTCCGGTCGAGCTGGGCCGCGTGAGCTCCTATTACTCCGACGGCATCACCAACAAGGCCGTCCACCTGATGGGCATGCAGGACCTATACCTCCAGATGGCGGCGGAGCCCGACGCGGTGCATCGGCTGTTGACGTTCCTCGCCGAGGACAACTTCGCCCTGGGCCGGTGGGAGGAGCAGCAAGGCCTCCTGACGCTCAATAACGACGGCAACCAGGGGTACTGCACCGGCAGTTCGTGCTTCTGCGATGAGATTCCAGGCCGGGAGATACCCCAAGGCCAACCCGTCGCTTCCACCGACCGGTACGGATACCTGGAAGCCCAGGAGGCAGCCGGGCTTTCGCCGGCGATGTTCGGCGAGTTCCTCATGCCGCACTTCCAGAAATTTGCCGGCCGATTCAAACTGCTGATGTTCGGCTGCTGCGAGCCGGTTCACGGGTTCATCGGCCATCTCCAGCAACTGCCGGGCCTCCGCAAGGTGAGTGTCACGCCGTGGTGCGACCAGGAGAAACTCGCCGCCGACTGCAACCAGGACGTCATCTGGTGCAGGAAGCCCGTGCCCCTGAAGCTCTGCGGCGACAGGTTCGATCCGGATGACTTCAGATCGCACCTCCAGGAGACACTCGACATCGGCGCCGCGCACTTCATCGAGTTCGTCTTCCGCGACACCAACCGCCTGACCGGCGCCATGCGGGAGCGGGTCCAAACCGCCTGCGACATCGTCCGGGACGTCACCGGCCACGCCGAGGGACGGAAGAGCTGACAAGGGAGATGACAAGGGGGGCCAGGAACTTTTTCTGGCCAAGTCGGGACGCCCGGCGTCCAAGGCCGTAAAGGATTCCTGCCCCCTTTGCCCCCCTGACCCCTGCCCCCCGAAATCACCAAGTTAAGGCAAGTTGCTTGCCTCTGCGGGACGCCTCTTCAGGCAAGACTGCCAGGAGCGTATCGGCCGGGGCTTCGGCAAGCTCTTTCGGCTCCATCTTGTGAAGCCCTCCTCCGTAGACCCGGCCGACACCGAGGAGTGCATCCCAGGGGATTTCATTCAGCGCGGTCCACAGGGCTCTGAGCAGTTCCGGCTTGTCGTGGAGCATTCTCGCCAGCGTAGCCTTGGGATACAGCAGCAAGTACACGTTGGCCGTGATCGCCCTGGAGTGGTTCAGAATGAACCGGAACGCGCCCTTATCCTCGCCGGTTCGCCCCATGTAGGTGCATAAGATGGGCGCGGGCTCGCGATCCTCCTGCGTGTACCATGGCTCCCTGTGCTGGCAGAGATACCGCTTGTGGATGCCCCGGGATCGGCCGGCCTGGAGATACGTCCAAAGGCGCGGGTACTTCTGGTGAATCTCATCCTCAGGAAGCCTGCAATCCAGGAGGACCATGCGCGGGTCGATAAACGGGTCGCCTTTGTCATCGGCCTCAATCTCATCTGTTTGCACGAAACGCGGACTGGGCAGGATCGGCTTCAGGAAACGATGCGGAAGCCCAAGCTCCTCAGCCTTCGCCTCGGGAAGGATAAAGAACGCGTTGGCTCCGGTGGCGATTCCACGTTTGATGGCAAAGAGGTCCGAAAGCTTCGCCTGCCAGCCTTCACCCGTGCTCTCTTTGGGGGCAAAGGCCAATCTCGTCCACTTTGCCTCCGGGCGAAGCTCGCTTCGTGCCACAAGCCGTGTCCGCTCAGGCTTGACTAATGTTCCGCCATACGTGAACTCCACCAGATGCCCATTGGGAGGCTCCGCGTTGCGGAAGCAGACGACCGCGGAGGAGACCAGCGCATCGTCGAACTGCACGTGATCGGGATCGAAGCGATGAATCCGCGTCAGTGTCACGCGGTTCAGGAGGTACTCTTTCAATGGACCGCCGTAGTTGACGTCCATGAACTCGCTAGGAATCAGCCAGATAGCCAGGGCATCCTTTTCCATCCACGCGTGGGACAGCGTCACGAAGTGGCAGTACAGGCCGGTCAACCCATTCAGGTCCACGCCGGAGGCCCTAACGGAGGCGGCACGAAGCCGCTGTTTCGTGGCGGCGTCAAGGTGATGATGTCTGACATACGGCGGATTGCAGACGACCAGCGTGGACTTGCCCTTCTCATCACCGGGCGGCGCCGCGGTGGTGAAATCGCCCAGCGTCAGCGCGAGCGGAGTGCTTTCCCAAAGCTCGCGAGCAGGCTGCCCATAGTGCGGGTCGATCTCGTAGCCCATCGCCCAGTCGATTCGGTCTTGAGGGAAGCACCGCAGCAGCGCCGAGTAGAACGCACCCGTACCGAACGCGGGATCAAGGAATCGCACCGGGCAGCCCTTTGGCAGGAGGGACTTGGCGGCAAGGAGAATGTCCGTGGCCAAGGCCGTCGGCGTGGCAAACTGCCCAAGCTTGTTCCGCTGAGCCTGGGACTTCGCTGAGTCCAAGGCTGCTTGAAGCACAAGCCGTCGCTGCTCAATTTCCTCGTGCTGCCGCATCCTTACAGTCCAAACTTGGTTAGGTCGTCAATCCGGTGCTCCCAAACCCAGTCTATACCCTCGGCCGCCTCGTAGCCAAGGTATCCGCTATCGAAATAGCCGCAGAGGAACAGGACATACCGCACATCCTTCCCGTAGGTTCTACGAAGCTGGGTGATCTTGATGGCCTCCTCCTTGCGGCGCTTGTTGACATTCGTGAAGTCGCCGGCCGACTTGGCCTCCACCAGGAGGGGTAGTTCCCGCGGTCCCGCTTTCGCCGGCATGATTGCCGCGTCCACGGGGATGTTGATCTGACGGTTCTCGTTAAGGTTCACGGGCACGTTCAGGTGAAAGGCGAACCGGCCTGGCTTCATCGCCTCGACCCGCAACTTCTCGCCAGCAGGGACAAACGTGTAGCCACGCCCTTCAAGCCATCGCCTGATCGTGTCGAGCTGGCGTTTCTCTTGCGCGTTGCGAATGATCGGATTGGCGATCGCGCCGCAGAGGCGGTCCGCCACAATGGTGGCGGCCCGATAGACCTCGGTCTCCGTCGGCTCCTTCTTCGATTCGAGCCAGGAAAAGATGTCCGCATCCGCCAGCCGGGCGATCATGGCGCCGATGGACGCCAATTCCAGCTCGACCTGTTCCTTGGACATGCGCGGCGGCACCCTGCCGTATTCCTCCATGCTGGACACGAGATTCTGCGATACCCGCGCCAGGCCGATCAGCCGGTCCCGAGCGATTGGTGGGGCCGTGGCCATCCGAAGCATCTGGAGCACCTCGGGATGCTCGCGCAGCAGGGTCGGAGAGATGTCCCTCAGGTTCCGCGTCCACTTCAGCGCAGCCTCGACTTGCGTTGTGGTCTTCTGGCGCGTCTGCCGGTATGCCTTCGGCGCGAAGCGAAGGAACCAGTCGTTGTAGAAGTCCACCGACCGGGCAATGTCTTCCTTCCATCGCCGGGGCTTGTCCGCGTTTACGCTCATAATCTCCATTTACTCCGGCTCAGCTGATTTCGCTGAAGGGACTGGGGGCATTATCGTCGGCATGCCCACGATTCGCAAGGGCCTACATGGAGGGCCGACTCATGGGCAAGTCCTTGGGATCCCTGACGAGAATGCCCATGCTACTTCTTCAACGGGCGGCGGTGTGGCGGCCGGCGGCGGCGTGGCCGGTCCTGATAAACAATAACCTTCAACTCGTTTCGCCCGCGACATTCGACTCATTTGGCCCAGCGGCCACGTTCGCTTTTCCGGGTTTCCGGTTCCGCAGTTCTCTAACGGTTTCCGCTTTTTCTTTACGGGTTCCGCCATTTCCCATCCTCCCGGCTCCCGGTTCCGGGTTCCGTTGTTTCTTGAGGGTTCCGTTGTTTCTTACGGGTTCCGCCGTTTTCCCGGTTCCCCCGGCGCGCCGGGGCTACTTGACCAGTTTGGCCAGTTCGGTGACGGCCTGGTCGGTTTTCTTGTCGATCTTCAGGATGTACCAGCTTGCCAGGATGACCAGGGCTGGGGGATGGGCGTCGGCCTGGGAGAGGATTGCCTGGAGCTTTGGCCTGGCCGCGGGGTCGCCGAAGTGGCCCAGCATCAGTGCGGCGTCCACGACGAGCTCGTCGTAGGGGCTTTCCAGCAGCGGCCTCATCAGTTCCGCCGTTTCGGTCTTGCGTGCCCGCAGGAGCCCGGCCGCCACCGACCTGGTGATCGCGGAGGACTTTTCCGCCAGTATCGCCCGCAGCCCGGCGATGGCTTCCGGCGTGCCGATGCGCACGAGCTGCTCGGTCGCCCCGGCGGCCAAGAAGTGCTCCTTCTGCATCTCGCGTGGTCGCGGCTCGACGGACCGGATGAACTCCAGCAGCGCCGGCGTGTAGAAGTCGGCCTTGGCGCCCAGGGTGTTGGCGTCCTGCCCCGCGCGGTCAAGCACGTATGCCAGGGCGATGGGGTGCTCCAGTGCGATGGCCGCACGCACGCTCGGGCCGGCGGTGGCCCCGCCGGTCTTGCGGGCCATCTCGAACTTCGCCAGCACGCCGATCGTGTCGGTGCCGGCGGCGAGTTTGGCCAGGTATGGCCCGCCGTCGGCGCGGCTCGAAAGAGCACCCAGCAGACGGATGCGAAGGGCCAGGTTGTCCGTCTTGGCGATCGCCTCGTTCAGCGAGGCCGCCCCGCTGGACGATACCTCCGCGACCGTCTCGTGGGCCAGCACGCGAAGGGCGAGTGACGCCGTCTCGTTGTTGGCCACCTCCAGCGCCAGCGACGCGGCCGAGGAAATCTTCTGGCGGCGAATCTGCCCCAGCAGCGCCCCGAGCAGTCGCGGCTCGGCGGCTGGGTCGCGCATGACGCGCCGCAGGCCGTCGAGGTACTGGGTTTTGCCGAGGCCCACGAGGCACGTCCGGCACAGTGCGGCGGTAACTTCTTCCTTGCTGTCTGCCAGCGTGGTCAGCACGGGCAGGGCGAGGTCGGCCTTGCCTTTTTCCACGAGGGTCCGGCAGGCGATGGACTGCACGCTGTCGTCGGGGATTTTCAGTGCCCCGGCCAGTTGCTCCGGCGTCAGGGCGTCCATGGCTATCAGGCGGGCCAGGGCCTCGGCCCGGATGGGCATGGACTGGTCATAGTTGACCCGCTCGATGAGCACGTTGGCGGCCTTCTTGCCCTGGGCCTGGGCCAGTGCAGCCACGCCGAAGAGCCTGCGTTCCTTGTCGTCGCTTCGCGTCATTGCCTCCAGCAGCGGCGCCAGGGCTGGGTCCTCCGTGGTCTGGAGAGTCCCGACCGTCGCGTTGGCGGTCTTGGGGTCCTTGAGCATGCCCTGAAGGTAACCCAGGGGCGTCTGTGGCCCCTCGGCGATCTGGGCCGACGCCGGCCCGGCCCCGGCAAATAGGGCGGAGAGGGCGAATACGACTAATGTCAAGCATGCGATTCTGCTGTATTTCATGGCGATCATGGTCTCTCAGTAGTCTCTTGCTATTACTCAAACTGACCGTTTGCCAGGCCCGATGGGCCGGCAGCCTTTAATGGGATTAATGCTTTCCCCCTTCGGGGCTTTTGATGCCGGCGGTCCAGAACAACCGGCTTCCTTCTCTGACTTCATTTAACAACGATGTTCACAAGCTTGCCCGGCACGACGATTTTCTTGATGATCTCCTTGCCTTGAACCATTTCAGCTATGCGTTCATTGGCCAGGGCCGCGCGGAGTATCTCATCCTGGTCGGCGCCCGCGGGCACCGTGATGCGGGCGCGGAGCTTGCCGTTCACCTGCACCGGCAGCTCGATGGCGTCCTCAACCAGCATTGATTCATCGTACGCGGGCCAAGGCTCGTAGGCCAACGATTGCTCATGGCCCAGACGCCGCCAAAGCTCCTCGGCTATGTGCGGGGCGAACGGCGCCAGCAGCAGCACCAGCCGCTCGGCCTGGCCCTTCTCGATCCGCCCGGCCTTGTACACGATGTTGATGAACTCCATCATCGCGGCGATGGCGGTGTTGAACTTCATCGCGACGATGTCGTCGCCGACCTTCTTTGTCAGCCGGTGCAGGGCCTTTTCCATTTCCATTTCCATTTCCACGGCCGGGTCGCCTTCGCCGCCGCTCAGCAGGGCCTTCTGGTCCTCACTGCCGACGATCATCCGCCACACGCGGTTGAGGAAGCGATGCACACCGGGCACATCCTGGGTGTTCCACGGCTTGGAGGCGTCAAGCGGGCCCATGAACATTTCATACAGCCTGAACGTGTCGGCCCCGTACTGCCCGATCACCTCGTCGGGCGTAACCACGTTGCGAAGGCTCTTGGACATCTTCTCGACGCTGACGGTGAGCTTCTCGCCGGTGGCTTTCAGGACTGGCGCCTCGCCGGTCAGGTCAACCTGGTCGTGCGGCCAGGACACACTGCGGCCGTCGCGGTAGGTGAAGCTGAGGATCATGCCCTGGTTGAAGAGCTTGGCGAACGGCTCGCTCGTCGAGACGCAGCCGAGGTCGTAGAGCACCTTGTGCCAGAACCGCGCGTAGAGCAGGTGCAGCACGGCGTGCTCGGCCCCGCCGACGTAGAGGTCCACGCCGCCGATGCGATTGTCGGCGGTGGGGGCCAGCCAGTACCGCTCGGCCACGGGACCGCAGAAGTGGTTGCCGTTGCCGCTGTCGAGGTATCGGAGGTAATACCAGCAGCTCCCGGCCCACTGGGGCATGGTGTTGAGTTCGCGCGTGGCGGGGCCGCCGCAGACGGGGCAGGTGGTATTGACCCAGTCGGCGGCCTTGCCAAGCGGGGGCTTGGGCGGGGCTTGGGGATCGTCCGAAGACTCGGGCGAGAAGTCCGCCATTTCCGGCAGCACGAGCGGGAGTTGGTCTTCCGGCAGGGCCACGGGCCCGCCGCAGGTCTGGCAGTGGACGATCGGGAACGGTTCGCCCCAGTACCGCTGCCGGCTGAAGAGCCAGTCGCGGAGCTTGTAGTTGATCGCCCCGCGCCCAAGGCCCTGGGCTTCGAGGTCCGCGATGATCCTCTTCTTGAACTGGGCCGTCGCCAGGCCGTCGTAATCGCCGCTGTTGACCGCGATGCCGTCGTCAACGTACCCGTGCCAGTCCTGGCTGCCGAGCGGCTGGACCACCTGCACCACGGGCAGGTCGAACTTCAGCGCGAACTCCAGGTCGCGCGTGTCGTGGGCCGGCACGGCCATGATCGCCCCGGTGCCGTAGCCCATCAGCACGTAGTCAGCCACCCAGATCGGCACGGGCTGGCGGTTGACCGGGTTGATGGCGAAGGCGCCGGTACACACGCCGGTCTTTTCCTTGGCCTCGGCTGTGCGCTCGAGGTCCGACTTGTGGACCGCCTTGGCGACGTAGTCGTGGACGGCCTGGCGATGTTCGGGCGTGGTAATCTCCCTGACCAGCGGGTGCTCCGGCGCCAGGACCATGTACGTCGCCCCGAACAGGGTGTCCGGGCGGGTGGTGTAGACGCGGATGACGTCGTCTTGCGGCTGGGACGGGAAGCCGTCGCCGGCCCGCTCGTCGAACAATTCGTCGGCGCCCTGCCCGGCCAGGGGGAAGTCAACCTCCGCGCCGGTTGACTTGCCGATCCAGTTGCGCTGCATGATCTTGATCGGTTCGGGCCAGTCCAGGGCGTCCAGGTCTTGCTCGAGGCGCTCGGCGTAGGCGGTTATCCGCAGCATCCACTGCTTGAGCGCCCTGCGATAAACCGGGTAGTTGCCGCGTTCGCTTCGCCCCTCGTTGGTGACTTCCTCGTTGGCAAGAACCGTGCCGAGCTTGGGGCACCAGTTCACCGGCACCTCGGCCATGTAGGCCAGGCGGTATTCGTCGATGAGCCTGGCTCGCTGCTCGGGCGAAAGGTCGTTGAACTCCGTCAGCAGCGGCGTCGGGCCGCCGTAGGCCTCAAGCTGCCGCATTACGCTGCCGTGGGTGAGGTTTCCGCCGCCGTCGATGAGGAGCACGCCGTTTTCGAGCTTGCGGATCAGTTCGCCGATCGGCCTGGCGGCGTTGACCTCGGGGTCATACCAACTGTTGAACATCCTCAGGAAGATCCACTGCGTCCAGCGATAGTACTCGACGTCCGTCGTCGCCACGCGGCGCGACCAGTCGTAGCTGAAGCCGAACATGCGGATCTGCCGCTCGATGTTGGCGATGTTGCAGGCCGTCGTCTCGTGAGGGTGTACGCCGTGCTCGACGGCGTACTGCTCAGCCGGCAGGCCGAAAGAGTCGTAACCCATCGGGTGCAGCACGTTGTGGCCGGTCATCCGGGCGTGCCGGCAGATGATGTCCGTGGCGGTGTAGCCCTCGGGATGCCCGACGTGCAGCCCGGCCCCCGACGGGTACGGGAACATGTCCAGCACGTACTTCCTGGGCCTCTCGACGAACCCCGGCTCGCCGGGGTTGGGCTGGCGGAAAATCTGATGGTCCTCCCAGTAGTCCTGCCACTTCTTCTCGATAGCTGCGAAATCATACCCGGCCATGGTCGCTCCTCGTCGGTCGTCAGGCTTCATCGGCCCAGCTAATTTGCCACGCCGCCGCCATCCGTTCCACCAAAAAACGTTCCACCAAAAAAGCAACCATATCGGCGCCGTGTGCGGCGCGATACCGGAAACACGTTGACATCAGCGGACGTCCTCGGCCAAGATGCCGTCCGAAATGGTCCGCCAATGTGGCCGGCAATGATCCGCGGCGCAAGAGCCAAGGGGCACGGGAGCAGGCGATGCTTGGGTACGTTTGTCGTATGTTCATAACCGCGTGCGTGGTGCTTTTTCTGGGCGTTGCAGCCTTCGCGGGCGAGCGATGGACGCCAAAGCGGGCAGCCGAGTGGTACGCCCCCCAGCCCTGGCTGGCTGGGTGCAACTACACGCCGCGAACCGCGATCAACCAGCTCGAGTTCTGGCAGGCCGACACGTTCGACCCAAAGACGATCGACCAGGAACTCGCCTGGGCGAAGGACATCGGCTTCAACGTGCTGCGCGTGTACCTGCACGACATCCCGCACCGCCAGGACGCCGAGGGCTTCTACAAACGGCTCGATGAGTTCCTGACCATCTGCGACAAGCACGGCATCCGCGTGATGTTCGTGTTGCTGGATGACTGCTGGGACCCCAACCCCAAGCCGGGCAAGCAGCCCGAGCCAAGGCCCCACACGCACAACTCCGGCTGGGTGCAGTCGCCGGGCACGGCCATCCTGGGCGACCCCAACCGCCACGACGAGATGAAGCCGTACGTGCAGGGGGTGATCGGCCGGTTCAAAGACGATAAGCGCGTGCTGTGCTGGGACCTCTACAACGAGCCGGGCAACGAACAGGACGGAAAGTTCCCCGGCAAGGACGCCAGGAACAAGGTGGCCATGGCGCTGCGGCTGCTGGACAAGGCGTTCGTCTGGGCGCGGGAGGTCAATCCCAGCCAGCCCCTTACGTCGGGGCTGTGGGTGGGGGACTGGTCCAACCCCAAGAAGCTCTCGCCGATCAACAAGATCCTCATCGAGCGGTCGGACGTGATGACGTTCCACTGCTACAGTAACCTGCGGGCTTTCAAGGCCCGCGCGGAGGCGACGATGCAGTTCGGCCGGCCGGCGATCTGCACCGAGTACCTCAACCGGCCCGGCGGATGCACGTTCCAGGCCGTCATGCCGTACATGAAGGAAAAGCGGATCGGCGCGATCAACTGGGGCTTCGTGGCCGGCAAGATCCAGACCCAGTACCCCTGGTCGAGTTGGAACAGGACTTTCACCGCCGAGCCGGCCGTGTGGTTCCACGACATCCTCCGGCCGGATGGCAAGCCGTTCGACCCGGCCGAGACGGACCTCATCCGCCGATTGACCGGGCATTGACATCCGCCGGGCGGGATGATAATCTACATTATTCGTTGCCCGCGACAGGCACATGGTGGCTGTAGCTCAGTTGGTTAGAGCATCTGGTTGTGGTCCAGAGGGTCGGGGGTTCGAATCCCCTCAGCCACCCTTACGCCCGCGAGAAACCCCTGGAAACAGGGGTTTTTTGATGGGCTTGTGCCGGCCCGGCCTGGCCAGGCCGCGTACGACAAGGCGCTGGCGGAGTGGGAGAAGGCCGCGGAACTCGCCAAGAAGGAGGGCAAGAAGGCGCCCAGGCGGCCGCAGGGGCCGTTCAAGGCAGGCGACCTGTACGCCGCGCACGTCAAGCCGGTAGTGCCCTACGCCATTCGCGGCGTGCTTTGGGACCAGGGCGAGTCCGGCACGGCCGTGGCTGCCATCGACCAGTTCACGATGATGGGCGCCCTGATAAAGGGCTGGCGGAAGGTTTGGGGCC
>CAYOBS010000096.1:0-11069 GCA_964402305.1 uncultured Planctomycetaceae bacterium
GCTTATGGTCACCTGCGCCGGCAAAAAATCATTGAAATCAAACACAGCCGCTCTGCGGTAACCTGCCTGCCGGCAGGCAGGTCCTCTTCTTCTTTTTCTTCTTCCTCTCCTTCTAACCTCCGCCTCTCTGTGTCTCTGCGCCTCTGCGGTAATCCTCTTCTTCTTTCGCCGGTGCCGCCAGGCGACGGCCCATCAGCACCGCGGCGCGGGCGGCGAGGGTGTCGATGAGCCTCAGTTCCCTTGGCCGCAGGCGCTGGGCGCTGTCGGGCGGGAGGGCATCGTTGAGCCGCCAGGCCTCGTCGAGCTGCTCGACGGCCTTTGAGGGCAGGTTGGCGTTGAGGAAGTTGTTGGCGCAGGCGATGCGCAGCCGGGCGCTCTTGGGGTTGAGAGTGACGGCCTTGGTGAAATTGCCGACGCCGAGAATGTCCACCGGCATGGGCGGCAGGAGTTTCGCGGCCGCGATCCAGTCGCGGCGCGCCTTGTCCACGCTGCCGGCCTGGTATGCCTTGTCGCCGTCCTGGGCAAGCTCGAGCAGACGGGCGTCGCGGAATATCTGGGCTGTCCATTCCAGTTCGCCGGCCAGGCGGTAGAGGGCGGGGTCGGCGACGTCACGTCTGATGGCCTGGCGGGTGAAGTCCATCGCCTGGCCGACAGTCCTCTCGGCTGTCTGCTCATGGCCGGCGGCGCGAGCCCGGGCGGCCGCCATCATCGCCACCTCGGCGGCGTCGGCAGCGGGGCGGGGGTCGAGGGTGTCGGCGTCGGCCGCGGCTTGGGCCTCGGCCAGGGCGCCCACGATGTCGTGATGCCGCAGGGCCTGGAGCATCCCCGCGGTGTGGAACGTCTTGCCGGCCACGGGCATCCAGAATATCACAACCGTCGCGAGCACGCCCGCGACGCCCGCGCCGGCAACGGCCCATCGCCCGCGGGCAATCGACGCGGGCAGGCCGGCCCCTCGCCCGGCCGCGGCGCCGACGGCGAGGTAAAACGCGGTTGCCGCGCCCGGCATCCAGAGGCTCCCTTCGACGATGTTATGCACGAGGAACCCCGCCGCCGCGGCGCCAAGGGCCATGCGCGCCGCATCCGCCGCCGCCCCGGCCGGCAGGACGTTCAGGTCGCGCCCGGACCATGCCAGCATCGCCAGCATTGCCGCCAGCACTGCCGCCGGCACGATGGTATGCAGCAGCACGATGCCGGCTGATTCCGTGGCGCCCCACAGCACGAGCCTCGCCGCCAGCATCGCCGCGACCACCGCCGCCAGCGAAAAAGGGGACAGGCTACTTTTCTGCTCTTCTTTGGCGGTGCGAAAATGGGGACAGGCATCCCGCCGGGAAGCCAGTCCCCATTTTCGCCCCGGCCTGACCGCCAGCAGGATGAGCCAGCCGAGCACCGCGAGGAAGCATGCCCCGGCGGGCACGCCATACTCGGCCAGGGCGTGGACGATCAAGTTGTGCGGGTTCTTGACATCTTCCTCTGCCTGGTCGCGGCGGCATTTGAGGTATGCGTTGGCGAAGTTGCCCGGCCCGGCGCCAAGCAGCGGCCTGTCGGCAATCATCTTGGCCGACGCGGTCCAGTAGTACCAGCGGAAGGTCATGGTCTTTGTCGGCAGGCTGTCGTAGGCGAGGCCATAGACGGCCATCGCCGCCAGCCCAAGGGCCAGGGCCGCTGCCGTCCCCGCGGCCCACGCCCGCCATCGCCGGGCCAGGGCGTCTCGCCATATCAGCACGACCAGCAGACCCACGCCGGCGACGGCGGCGCCGATCATGGCGCCCTCGCTACGAGTAAGCGGAATGACCGCGAGAATGCCGATGGCCGCCAGAGCCGCCGCGACGGCAGCCACGCCGGTCGGCTCGACCTCGCGGGAGCCGGGGCGCGGCTTAGCAGCCTGCTGAGAAGGCCCGGCAGGCGTGGCACGGGCGTCCCGTCCGTGTGAAACGTCCATGCTTGCAGGGCCGAGACGGCCCTGTGACTCATGGGCGGGACGCCCATGCCACGCGGCGCGGAACTTGTCGATCGCCAGCCCCGCCGCCGCGAAACCAAGCACGATCAGCATTGACCCGAACGGGTTGGCCAGGCCGTAGAACCCCTTGGCCGACCAGTCCCGCAGGCGGGCCTCGACGACCTGGGCCTGCGGCGTGTCGGCGTCCCAGCCGAACTGCGCCAGCCGCTCCAGACGGTGTGCCTCGAAGTCCGCCACGTTCCGCGGCGCCTCGACGGCCACCTGCCAGTAGCTCCTGGCCGCAACCGTCGCGCCCACGGCGGCCAGGACGACCACGAGCGTGATGAACTGCCGCCGGTCGGGGCACAACTGGATGGCCAGGAACGCGGCTGACATCAGCGAGAGTTGCTCGATCCACGAGTCCAGCGCCGCTCGCCGATTGCTCGCCGCCATCGCCGACGCCAGCAACAGCACCGCCAGCAGCGCGATCGCCGCCGCGAGCCGGCCATGGCGTACCTCAAGCCGGCCTTCAATCGCCCCGCCGATCGCCCAGAGCACCCCGGCCGTCAGCAGCAGCACCGCGTACGTCATCCGGGCCAGTTCGGACCTGTCGGCCTGGTAGGCAAGGGGGTTTTCCGGCGCCGCCGGCTGGGCTTGGCCCGCCAGGTGCGCACGGGCCATAGCCCGGTCAGGCAGCATCTCCAGGGCCGAGCCCTGAAATGGCAGCTCCGGCACGAAGCACCGCGATGCCGCCGCCGCCAGCAGCAGCAAGAATGCCGCGGCCCGCCACTTATCGCCGTTTGTAGCTACCGTGGTCATGGCTTGTTCGTTCGCGGGTCGGCCGACTCCAGCAAGGCGATGATGAACAGGATGGCCAGGGTCTGCGCGAATATGAGCATCGCGCCGACCTCGTCGACTCGCGGCAGCAGGCTCGCGGCGATGGCGGTGGCGCCGGTGCAGAGGTAGATCGTAAGCACGGCCGTGCGAACGGACATCCCGCGCCGCACCAGCCTGTGGGAGAAGTGCCGGCGGTCGCCGACCATCGGGCTTTTGCGGTCGGCAAGGCGCAGGCAGATCACGCTGATCATGTCGTACAGCGGCACGGCCAGGACCACCACGGGCACGAATACGCCGTAGAGATAGTGCGTCCCCATTTGGCCTTGGGCCCCCAAGGCCGGCCCCAAGGACTGGCTTGGGTGGACGTAGGTTGTCAGGCAACTCGCCACGGCGAGCAGGAAGCCGATGACCAGCGCCCCGGCGTCGCCCATGAAGACCTTCGCCGGCGGGTAGTTATGCGGCAGGAAGCCCAGCAGCGCCCCCAGGATCACGCAAAGCCAGCCTGTTACGAAAAGCTGGCCGATACTTGCGGCCGCGCCCAGAAGGGCCGCCGCACAGATCGCCGCCACGCCCGCCGACAGGCCGTCCATGTTGTCCAGGAAGTTGAAGGCGTTGGTTATCGCCACCAGCCAGAGCACGGTGACGGTGCAGCTAATGGCCGTGCCGGCGATGGTCAGCACGCGGACGTCGAAGAACACTACCGCGACGATACTGACGAGGAACTGCCCGGTGAGCTTCAGCCACGGGCCGAGATTCTTCCGGTCGTCGATGATGCCGATGACGTGCAGCACCAGCGCGCAGGCCAGGATGCCCAGCGCCTGCGGCGCGCGGGCGGCGGCGCCGGGGATGTGGAGCCTGACCTCCGCCGGCACCCATGCCGGGATGCCGCCCAGGTCGTGCGCCCATATCCGCGCCGTTGCCATCGCCAGCATCGTCGGCAGCAGGATGGCCGCGAAAATGGCGCATCCGCCCAGCAGCGGCGTGGGGCGGGCGTGGGCCTTGTGCCGGTCGGGCAGGTCGATCATGCCGAAACGGTGTGCGATGCGCGTCGTTACAGGCACGGCCAGCCAGGCCAGCGCCATTGACACCAGTCCCGCCGCAATGGCGCCGATGATGATCATAAGGCCGCCTCCGGTCCGGCGCCGCCGTGGCCGCCGCCGCCGGGCAGGCTGTCGCGGACGCTGCTGAGGAAGGCGTCGTACCGGCCTGAGCGGAAGTCCGGGAACGTCCACGGCAGCGGCTCCCATCGTCCGTGGCGGAACATGAGCGTGATCTCGGCGTACACGCCGTCGCGGAGGTATATCCGGTGCGAGAAGTTCTTCATGCTCGCCAGGATGAGCTTGGGGGCCTCGACGTAGCCGACGTCCAGGTTGATCGGCCGGGCCGGACCCGCGCCGGGCCGTGCGGCGGCGAACTCGGCCTCGATCGCGTTGGTGCGGACCTTGGCCTCGGCCAGGAAGTCAGGCCGGTGCGGGCCGGCGAAGCTGACGAACCGCCGGTAGAGCGGGCTGCCCATCTGGGCGTCGTAGTAGTGGGTGAAGTCGAAGTCCACGACCTCGCCGAGGGCCTCGACGGGTCCCAGCGCCGCGGCCAGGGCCTCGACGGCGCGGCCGAAAAGCGCGACCTCGCCGGAGATCATGCCGCAGATAAACTTGACCGCGGGGGATTTGCAGGCTTCTGCCATGGTCCGTACATTGTCGCCCGACGAGCCGGGCGTGTCAATTGGCCGGCGCGACATCCGCCGGCACGACATCCGCCGGCGCGACATCCGACCGCGCAATTTCATTCCGGATGTGTATAACGGGTTGCCTGTGGCGCGGCGAATCCTGAATTCCTTTAGCGGCTGGGGCTTGGTACGGCGGGGGCGGTGCGGTAAAATACTTTAGCGGTCCGTACGGGATCGGCGGCGCGGGGGCGGGCCGGCGCCGCCAGAGGTGAGAACATCAGCTTCAGAAGTCTGACATTCTGGCTTGTCTTGGCCGCGATTGCGGCGGGTTCGTGTGCGCCGCCGGCCGTCGCGGCCGGCGCCGGCTCGGCGGCCCCAGTGGCTTTGGCCCCCCCTGGGGAGTCCAAGGCCTCCCTGGACGCCAACGCCGCCAACGGGGCCGGCGATGCCAACGCCTCGGGCTTCGACATGTCGGCCTCCGACGTGGGCCAGAAGCTTACGCGCCTGCTGCTTGATAAGCCCGAGGTGCCCATCACCCTGCCCAAGAACATGGAAAAGCCCGCCGAGTCGGCGTCGCTGCCGGCCGAGGGAACGATGCTCGTCGACCGCCTGTGCCGGTTGTGGTCGGAGCGAGACAGCTACTGGCTTGTGCTGACATTCGAGCCTGAGCCTGGCCGGCCCGCGGGGCAATCGATGGGGGGCGACGAGATTGATCGCCGCGTGCTGCCTTGCGAGTTGATGGAGCAGATGGAGACGCTGGCGGCCCGCACGCCGGGCACCCGGTTTCGCATGTCCGGCGAGACGACGGTCTTCGAGGGCCACGCGTACGTGCTTCCCACGAAGGTGACCGTCCTGCCGCATGAGGCGCCGTCGGCGCCAGTGGCCGCGGCGCCGGCGCCCAAGTCCCCGCCGTCGCCGGCGACGACCAACGCCGCCTCCACCCCCCCCGGTGGCCCAAGGCCGGGCGAGGCGCCCGCGTCCCGGGATAAACCTGGCGAGCTGACAAGTGACGACCTGCTCCAGGCCCTTCTCAGCCAGAACGCGGGCAGGCCCATCCAGACCGTGCCCGTCCTGCCGGATTCCCCGAAGCCGGCGTCGGTTGCCCCGACAGGGCCTGGCGTACTGCCCGCGGCACGAGGCGAGATGGTCGCCGACAGGCTCGTGCGGATCGTTCCCGACCCCCAGGGCCGGTGGTGGATTGCGGCCTTCGAGGCCGACAACACGCTCCAGGAGCCGCCGATGCGCCTGCTGCCATGCGCCATGCTGGCCAAGGCCAAGTCCCTGGCCGGCGAGGCCCGCCCGGGTCGGATGCGGATTTTCCGCGTCTCCGGCAAGGTTACCCGCTATGAGGGCAACCGGTATCTGCTGCTCCGCAAGGTCATCGTCGAGTTGAACCTCGGACAGTTCTGAACATGGTGCTCATCTGGCCGCTATCGCTGGTGGGACTCATCGTCGTCGCCGCCGTCGCCGCGTGGGCTCTCATTCGCCCCGGCCGGCAGGAGGCGATCGTCGGCAGCCTGGCCGTCTGGCAGAAAGCCCTGGCGTCGCTCGACCGGTCCGCCAAACGCTCCAGCCGGCGAATCTCCGCGGCCTGGCTCATGCTGCTGGCGGGCGCGGTCGCGGGAATCCTCGGCCTGGCCCGGCCCGTGTTTCAGACGGCCGGGCAGGCGCGCGACGTGGCCGTGTCGCTTGCCGTCTCGGCCGAGCTTGGCCCGCAAGGCCTTGCCGACATGACCGCCGCCGCCCGCCGCCTGCTGGGCCGGCTGGGCGAGCACGACCGCGTGCGGCTCGTGCTGCCCGCCGAGCTTGGCGGCTCTTCGAGTGCGCTTTCGCCGGCCGAGGCCGGCGAGCGAATCGCGAAATTGCCGCTGCTTGCCGCCGCCGCGGCCGACCTGTCCATGCCGGTTAACCCCCAGGATGTTCAGCACGTTTACCGCTTCGTCCCGGCATGCCTGGCCGCGCCCTTTGGGGGCCCAAGGCCGGGCGGGCCGGAAACCACCGTCATCACGATCGGCGATCACCTGGCCGATCTGACCATCGACGCAATTGGCGCCGTGCCTCTGCCGCCGGGCCCCGGCGGGGCGGGCGCCGACGGACAGAGCGGGCAGGTTGAGTTGTACGTGGCCGTTCGCAATCACACCGGCTCGCCGCTGGCAGCCCGCGTACGCGTCGAGGTCCTTCAACCCGACCTGACTGTGTGGCGAGTGGCGGGCGAGGCCGAGACCGTCGTGGCCGCTCGTGGCCGGGGCGGGCTGATATTTCGTGCCGAGGCCGGCGAGGCCCTCCGCGCCGTCCTCACGACGCCCCCCGCTTTGGGGCTTCAAGGGCAGGGCACTGTCCTGGATTCCGCCCAGGTTGCCCGCGTCGGCGCCGCCAGGCGTAAAGTCGCCATCATCGGGCGTGATGAGCCGCTGCTGCGGCGGTTCATCCAGGCCGACCGCGCGCTCGAGCTCGTCGGTGCGGCCGGCGAGGCGGACCTCATCTTTGCCAACCTCGCCGAACCGCCGCCGGACAAGCCGGCGATGGTGATCGACCCGCCCGGCGACCCGCCGGGCTGGCAGCGTGGCCCGCTCCGCCGGGCGGTTACGCTCGCCGATGCCAACGTCGCCGCGGACCATCCGCTGCTTGCCGGCGTACACCTCTCCGCCGTGGCAGTGCGGCGAGTCCGGCCGTGGACTCGCCTGGACAGTTCCGCCCTCCAGCCGCTCGTGTCTATCGACGGCGGGGCGGTAATCCTGGCGAGTCCCTTGCGGGCCGGCGGCAGCAGGGCTGGGCTGGGCAACGGCGGCAGCGGCGCGGCGGGCCGGGGCGGGCCGGGCCAGGGTGGGGTTGGCGGGGACCCACCGGCGCGAATCTACATCGCCTTCGAGCTTTCGGGCGACAACACCAACCTCGGCACATCCGAGGCGTTCGTCGTGCTGCTCGCCAGCGCCGCACACCTGCTTGCACCGCCGGGGGCCACCACCGCGGCCTACGAGTACGCCGCGCCGATCCAGGCCCCTCGCCTGGGTGGGTGGAAGCGGATATCGCAGTCGGCGGACTCTCTGCCCGGGCAGGCCAAAGCCTACGCCGCCGGCCCGCCCTGGCCCGCCTGCCCCGCTGGGGCCGGGCTGCCGGCGCCCGGCGTGTACCTTGACCAGGCCGGGCGGGTAAGGGCGATCAGCCTCGTCGGCCTGCGCGGCTCGCCGCAAGCCTCCGCCGCGCCGAAGCCCGGAAGCGAGCCGGCGCCTGCCGACCCGCCGCTCCCGACCGTCTCGCCGAAGCCCGGCCGCGCGCCGGCGCCTGCCGACGGTCTCCAGGCCGTCGCCGCTGCGCCGCTGCCGCAGCCGCGGGCCGTCGGGGCGCAACTCGAGCTCTGGCCCCTGCTGGCTGCCGCGGCCTTGGCCCTCTGGCTGGCAGGTTGGGCTGTGAGAGTAAGGCGGTGAATGCCATGGCCAAATCGCATGAGGCGATGCTCTACGAGAAGCTCGACGGCCAGAAGGTCCGCTGCGAGCTTTGCGGGCACCAGTGCATGATCCTTGGCGGCAAGTACGGCTTGTGCCGCGTCCGGCAGAACGTCGAAGGCCAACTGCGGAGCCTCACCTACGGGATGCTCGTGGCCATCAACGTCGACCCCATCGAGAAAAAGCCGTTCTTCCACTACCTGCCCGGCACGAAGAGCCTGTCAATAGCCGCGCCTGGCTGCAACTTCCAGTGCGAGTTCTGCCAGAACTGGCAGATCAGCCAGTTGCCGCGGATGGATTCGGAGATTCGCGGCCAGGCCGTCAGCCCGGAGCAGGTGGTCTCGGCCGCGATCGACCGCGACTGCGCTTCGATAAGCTACACGTACACGGAGCCGACGGTGTTCTTCGAGATGGCGTACGACACGGCCCGGCTGGCGCGGGCGCGGGGCCTGGGCAACACGTTCGTGTCCAACGGGTACATGACGCCCAAGGCCATCGAGATGATCGCGCCATACCTGGACGCGATCAACGTTGACCTCAAGGCTTTCCGCGACGCGACGTACCAGCGGGTTATGAAGGCCCGGCTCGAGCCGGTGCTGACGGCCCTGCGGGCGCTGGTGGCGGCGGGGGTGTGGGTGGAGGTCACCACGCTGGTCGTGCCGGGCATGAACGACTCGCCGGCAGAGCTTGGCGACATCGCCCGGTTCATTGCCAAGGACCTCGGGCCCGCCGTGCCGTGGCACATCAGCCGGTTCCACGGCGACTACAAGATGGAAGCCATCCGCGCCACGCCCATCGAGACGATGGAACTGGCGTGCAGGATAGGCCGCCAGGCGGGGCTGCGGTTCGTCTACAGCGGCAACCTGCCCGGCTGTGCCGACGAGCGCACGTGCTGCCCGAACTGCCGCGAGTTGCTGATAGACCGGCAGGGATACTTCGTACGCGGCATGTACCTTCGCGATGGCCGATGCCCCAAGTGCGGCGAAGCGATCGAGGGGGTCTGGGCGCATAAGTAACCGCGCACACGAACCGTTCGGCCGCGTGCGCGGGTCGGTTGCGGCTGCGGGGGCTATTTCTTGCGGCGGTTCCTGCGTTCGCGGCGCTTCTTGGAACCGATCTTTCTTCTACGTCTCGGCTTGGCCATGAAATACCTCTGGTGATCTAAACAAACTCAACCGGCGGACCGGCAGTATTCGAGCCGGATATATTACAGGCTCGCCTGGCCGTTGTCACGCGCAATTGCGAAAAAGCGGCTTGGCTTTGTAATTGGCAGCCAAGCAACTCCGCATGCGTGGGGACAAGCCCATAGGTCTTATAGGGCCTATATGACCTATGCTCACCCGTTCCCGCGTGCGTTAGAATATCGCCTATGGCCTGCGGCCTCTCCCCATTCGCGGGCGCAGCCCGCGGGATTATTCCTCATCCAGTCCTTCATCGTCGGCGGGGTCGTATTCGGTGATGGCGAGGTCCGCTTGGCGGGTCTTTCCCAGGCGGAGCACGGTGACCCGCACTTTTTCTCGGCCTGCCTTGCGGGCGGCGGCCAACAGGTCTCGCATCTGCCGGGCGCTGGTCAACGGCTGGTCGTCGAGCCGGGTGATGATCTCGTTGGTGAATATCTTTGCCACGAGGATCGGCGAGCCGCTTTCGACCTTCGCCACGAGCACCCCGGCTGGGGCCTTGAGGCTCAGGGCGTGGCGGACTTCGTAGGTTACATCCTTGACCGTCAGGCCCAGCTTGCGGTTCTTCCACTTGGGGGCCGAGTCCTGGTCCGGCGGGGCCAGCTCGATTCGGTAGTCGATCGTCCGAGTCTCGCCCTTTCCCTCGCCCGTGGGGTGATAGTAGGTCAGGCTGACGGTCTTGCCGACGCCGACGGCATCGAGGGCCTGCGTGAGAAAGTTGCGCCGGTTCTTCCACGTCGGCTCGACGTCGCCCTCGTCTTCCTCCTCGCCGCCGCTGCCTCCACCGAATGATCGCCCGCCATAGAACTCGCCGTCGCGGGTGAACCGCCCGGCAAGTTCGATGGGATACGGCATGCCTGGCCCCTGCAACTTCAGCAGGATGTCCCCAACTTGCAGCTTCATGGTCTCGGCGGGGCTGGCGTCGTAGACGGCGTTGATGATGAAGCCGATCTGCCCGTCCCTGGTGGGCGTCTCGACCTTGAGCATCTCGGAGAGTTTCGGCGTGACGGGCACGAACTCCACTCCCAGCCAGGCCCGCCGCTTTGCCAGCGTCTTGGTGGTCACCTCGACCTTGGCGTCCAGGTGCGCCGCCGGTTCGGCAAGCAGGCCGCGCAATTCCGAAACGCTGAACACGCGGCACGCGTCGGATGCGCCGCGGGATCGCTGCGACTCATCAAGCCGCCGCTCTTCCTCATTCTCTCTCTTCTCGCGCACGAACGCGCCGACTATCCGCCCGTCGAAGTCAACCATGAACGAGTCCTGGGGCATTTGCCTGGCCGAATACCAGAAGTAGCGCCCCCGATACCCCCGCAACTCGCCATAAAGGCGATTCGTCGAGAGGTCAACGTACTTCTCGCCGAGCCGCTTTCTCAGCCTGGCCGTCCAGAAGGGCCTCATCCGCGGCGCATCGGCGGAGGCCAACTCGGCGCGGGCCGGCAGTTTGCCCTTGGCCAGGCGGACCAGAAAGCCGCCGATCTCCTTGAAGGCGCCGACGAACTGAACTTCCTGCCGGCTGGTGGGCGAGTGCTTGATGTATATCTTCTCGATCTGCCGGGCTACCTTGGAGTCGAGGTATTGCAGGACCAGCACGTCGGTGTCGTTGACGGCCAGGCCGTAAGCGCTGACCTCCCGCCCGGCGGCGCCGCCGCGCGAACTGTAGCGGTATCTGGCGGACTCGTCCTCCTCGCCCTGGCGCAGCACCAGCACCACCTCATGCACCGAGGCCAGCATCCTGGCGCGGCAGGCCGTCTCGGCGGCGGTGAGTTTTTCCCAGTCCATTCCCTCCGCCACGATAAGGTCCGGACCTCGCCAGAGGCACTGCTTCTGCTGAAGGTCGAAGAACGGTATCGTCGCGCATCCGACGGGCAAACCGTTGGAATCGGCGACGATGTGGAGGAACGCTTCCATGCCGAATCGGGAGCCGTACGGGGATGACGACTCCGCGGCCATGGAATCGCCGTAGAAGACGTTCGAGCTGCCGCCGGGCCTCATCGGCACGGAGGGGTGGC